>DATIPQ010000035.1 GCA_035471785.1 Acidobacteriota bacterium | reverse complement strand
TCAGGGTGATCGGGATCGACCCCTGTATCGAGGATGGCGACCGTGACCCCTTGACCCAATGACAGGTCCCAGGCCTCGAGAGCGCGGATCCTTGGCAGATGCCAAGCATCGTCGAACATGGGATCGTTGGCAGTCGTCTCCTCCACGGGAACCAACCAGTCCAGTTCGGCAAACTGGATCTGGGGGTTTCTGGAAAGAGCCTGAGCGACAGCCCGCTCATCCGCCGCCTCCGGCAGTTCAACGATGTGGAGGCCGATCTGGGAAAGTACCTGGGCCGAACGCCCTCCGTGTCCCTGCAGGATGGAAGACAATTGAGCGCCCGACAAGCCGGCCCGCGGCTGGACGAGCACCCGACCCCTGCGCCATTCCTGGGGCTGCGCCTGCAGGGTCAGGGCCAAGAAAAGAAAAGAGGCTGCAAAAAGCACCAGCTTCCGCTTCGGCGAACGATCCCGCAAACCTCGCCACAATCCGTCCAATGAGATGAATGGTTCCGTCATCGATCTGTCTCCTCAACTTGCCGGGAGCCTCGCCGAGCGGGCATCCCGCCAAACGATCCGAAAGAAATCAGAAACTCCTCGCCGATTGCTCGGAGATTCCTTTCCATTGTTCGTCAGCTAGCGGGAAATATTTGGTGATGACGGATACAGAGGAGATTTATTGGCAGCAGGCTATTCCTGCAGCAAGCGCTCGATATCGCGCTCGACTTGGGGGAGGGTGCCGCCGCCGACGTACTTGCTGACCAGGCGGCCCTGTCGGTCGATCAGGAAGCTGGAAGGGAGGGCGCTGACCTTGCCCAAGGGTGGGACATCGATGATGGTGTTGAAGAGGATGCGGGCCGGCGGGTCGGAACGGACCACGGGATAATTGATGTCGCCTCGCCGTTGCAGGAAAGGCTCAACCACCTCCCATCCGCGCTCGTCCACGTTCAGGCCCAGCACGGCTAGGTCATCCCGATATTTCTTCTGCAACCTGACCAGTTCGGGGATGGCGGCAATGCAGGGAGAGCACCAGGTGGCCCAGACATCGACCAGCACCACCTTGCCCTGCAAATCGGCCAGCCGGAATCGCTTCTGAGGCGACTGGAACGTCATCTCTCCCACCCGCGGACGCTGGGAAGGATCTGCAAAATCGACGGTCTCTTTGCCCTCGCCGATGCGCTCGGTCAACCGGTAGACGAAAAATCCTGCCACCAGCAGGATTACGAGCAGGGCCAGGACGACGATTCGCTTCATCACTCCCTACAGCATATCGGCTAAAGCCACCTGCGCAAAGCGCCGATCCCCTGCGCCTATGTGCATCGGCCAAGAGTTCTAAGCCACCCGTTACGTTATCCCACGCTTTCAGCGTTTGAAACCTTCGCTGTCCTGAACCCAGGGTGGCGCCGCCGTCTCGCTGGCGCTCGCCGGGGCTGACCCTGGGCTGGCGAATCGCTCGCCTTCAGCGAGCCCGGACTTGACTTTTAACACAGTCGCTGGGGTGGCGAATCTGTCCCTTTCAGAAGGGACCCGAAAGAGAGGCCCTGGCTCAGAATCGATGACCGACTGCCCTAGAAACCTCCCGTGCCGCCGCCGCCGCCTCCGCCGCCGCTGAAACCGCCTCCGCCGCTGAAACCGGAACTCCCGGAACTGCGCGGGGCCGAGGCCATGGCTGTGGCCGCTTGAGTCGACATGCGGCCGAGCCCTGAAGTGAAGCTGCTGGAGTTGAAGTGCACTCCGCTGGGACCCGAATACCACTCGGGAGCCTTCTCCAGCATGTCCTCGAAGGCCGCGGCCCACTGCTCATCCACACCTAAGGCGATGGCGTAGGGCAGGTACTTCTCGAACATCTCAGGGCCGGTGATCATGCGCTTGTAGCGGTCTGATTCCACCCGTTCCATAAACTCCTCGAATCCCAGGATCTCTTCCAGGGCCCGGCCTCCGGCCACGGTGCGGGCCGGCATCAGCCAACCGAAGACGGCTACGATAGCGGCAGACAAGACTCCGGGGATGAGGATGCTCAGCAGGGGCAGTCCCATGAAACCGGCGCCCGCCACCGGTATGGTCAGCACGGCCAAGACGCCGGCGCCCGCCAGGTAAAAGGCCCTGACACGGTCGGGACGGCGGGTGTAGTAGTGCTTGGAAATGAGCGAGGCAAAGATGTCCTTCTTGATGCCGGGCAGCTCCTTGTAGAACTTGTTCTTGAGGCTGGAAAGAGTTACCGAATCGCCTGACTTGAAGATCCCGTCCAGGACGGAGCGCTGGTGACTCTTCAGGCCGCCCCATTGAGAACGCTCTTTCAAGAGCCGGAAGCGGTAATCCCGCTCGGAAGAAAGCCCCAGCCATTTCTCCTTCTTGTATTCCTCGATGCGGATGAATCCGCGCACCGCCAGCTCCACCACCGTGGCCACGATGTCGCGCATGTCGGGCCGATGATCGGCCAGCGTCCCGACCTCGGCTGGGCTGAGGTCCTCCGGGGGCTGGTAGCGGGCCACCGTCGGACGCAACCGAGGATCGCGCCCCCGCTTCGACCACAGCAGGTACATGGCGGCGAAGACCAGGATAGGAACGATGAACAGCCAGTTGTTCCAGAGGAACTCAGCGGCCACGTCCACTGGCCCAGGACGGGTCACCAATCCCGGATTCCAGGCCACAGCCACCGTCAGGCCCTCGCGAATCCCCAGAGTACGGGTGGTCTGGGCCTCGACGACGTTTCCCCGGGCCGAGGTCTGCACCGCCTGTTCCCGCGAACCGTAGCCTCCCGTGAAAGCCGTCACCCTGATCCCGTCAGCGCCCGATGGAAGCGTAATGCGGGCCGACGCCGACTCGATCGGGATAGCGCTCTCGTCGCCGGTGACGTTCCAGTAAAGCTCGTCGTGCTCTTCGAAAAAGAGCAAAGCCTTGCTGACCCGGTAGCGGATCTTTACGGTCTTGACCGTGTCGCGCGCCCCCGGAATCCAGATTTGAAACTTCAGGTAATGCCTCTCGCGGAAGCTCTTGTGGCGGAGAGCGTTGCCCGAACCGTCGGTAACCTCCTGCAGATAGAACCAGAGGCGATAGTTGAAGCCCCGCGGGCTGCGGTATTGCACCGGGATGAAGCGGAAGATGCCGTTCCAGGAGCCGCTGAAGCGAGGCCGGAGGGTCTCGGTGACCACGATATCCCCGTCCGGTCTCACTTCGATGTCAGCATGAAAACTCTCCAAAGTCAGCGTGCGGGCGCTGAGAAGCGTCCCCTGCAGCAACAGCAGAAGCAGAACCGCCAAGATGAGCCGGATTATTCTCACCACCTGTTTGCCTACCATTGTCTTGCGCCTCCTGCCGGCTCACTGGCCTGATGGGAACTGCACCTGGGGAGCCTGGCTTTCCCCGCTGCCGATTCGGAAGAATTCGGCCTGCTTGAACCCCAGGGGCCGGGCAACCAGGTTATCCGGGAAAACCTCGATCCGCGTATTCAAGTCGCGCACCACGGCATTGTAGTAACGCCGGGCGTTCTGGATGGCCTCCTCGATCTTCTCGAGGCTGTCATGCAGTTGCCTGAAACTCTCGGCCGCCCGCAACTCGGGATAAGACTCGGCCAGCGCGAAGAGAGATTTCAGGGACTCGCCCAAGGCCGCCTCGGCCCTTGCCTTTTGGCCGGGCCCCCGGGCCGCCATGGCTCGATTTCGCGCCTCAACGACTTCGCGAAAAGTCTGGCGCTCATGGCCCGCGTAGCCTTTGACGGTTTCAACCAGGTTGGGAATGAGATCGTAGCGCCTTTTCAATTGAACGTCGATATCGGCCCAGGCGTTGCGGCTGAGCAATCTCAGGCGCACCAGCCGGTTGTAGGTCACGATGACCCACACCCCAGCAACTAAGGCGACAGCCAGTAAACCGAGTTCAAGCACTTTCCCGGCCTTCCCTGTAAAACGGACAAGAATCCGCCCGAACTATAGGTAGCCAGGGCATCACTGTCAATCGACGGCAATCCTGAATGAGGTGTGCAGGGGGTCCGGCGCGTTAGATCAAGAGGGAGGAGACGATGGCAGGTAGGGACTCTTATGACGTGATCGTGTTGGGCGGCGGAATCGGAGGGCTGACGGCGGCTGGGCTGCTGGCTAAAGCGGGACGCCGGGTGCTGGTGCTGGAAAGAGAGTCGCGCGCCGGAGGGCACGCCGCGGGGTACGACTGGAGAGGACGTCCTTTCGACCCTAATCTGCACATGATTATGGGCGGCGGCCCGAGCGACGGAGCGGGCCGGGGCGTGGTCACCGGAGTCCTCTCTCGACTGGGGGCGGCGGACGGCTGCCAGTTCGTGCGCAACGACCCCTTCTACCGGGTCCTCCTGCCCGGCTTCGACCTGACCGTATCGGGAGCGGGACGGCGCGCTTTCGTCGACTCCTACCGCCGGCATTTCCCCGCTCAAGCCGACTCGATTGAAGAATTGATGGCCGTCTGCTCCCGCATCAACCTCGATACCCTGCGCTTCCCCATCCAGCCCACCTTTTGGCAGAGAGCGCTGGCGCCGCTGCGCCATCGGGAGCTGGTCCGCAGCCTTCCCAGGACCCTGCTGGAGGCGCTCCATGGCCGCGGCATCAGAGACGAAGCCCTGTCGGCGCTGACGGTACTCTGGCTTTACCTGGGCCTTCCGCCCTCTCGCGCCAGCTTTCTGCTTTGGGCCGTGATGATGGGCGGAATGGTCGACGAAGGAGCCTTTTACAGCCTGGGCGGGTTCCGGCGCATGGCCCAGGCCTTCCAGCAGGGCGTGAAAAACCAGGGAGCGGAGGTCAGGACCGGAGCTGCGGCGACCCGCATCCTGGTGGACGGGGACGGGGTCGAGGGGGTTGAAACAACCGATGGAGAGACCTTTCGCGCTCCCGTAGTGATATCGAATATCGACGCCCGTGCCACCATGCAAGAACTGCTCGGACCGCGGCATCTTCCCCGTTCCTACCGCGAGCTAATCTCCGGCCTCGAAACATCGGTCTACTTGGTTTCGCTCTACACTGCCGTGCCCCGAGAACTGGTTCCTCCCCAGGCGGTCCACGAAAACCTGGTCTTCGCCAACTGGGACCACGAGGGCACCTGGAAGGAAGGCCTGGAAGGACGCATTTCGGGCGTAACGGTCACCATCCCCTCCATCTCCGACGATTCCTTGGTCAACGCCGACGAGCACCTGGTGGTGCTCAAATGGATGATCCCGCCCAATCCCGCGTCGGTCCCCGCCGAGGCCGCCGCAACGCTGGCGGCGCGGGCATCCGCCGTCATTCCGGGGCTGCCCGAGTACCTGGGAATGCGGCCCGATCAACCCCAGGGCGACCCCCAGCTTTACTCCATGAGGACGGTGGGCCCCATCTACGGCTGGGCCCAATCACCCCAGCAGTCCGGCCCTTACCGGCCTTCCAACATCACACCCGTCCGCGGACTCTACCTGTGCGGACACTGGTCCCAGCCGGGCGCCGGAATCCGCACGGTGGTCACCTCGGGAATGGCCGTCAGCCGCCTGGTCCTGGATGAGCGCACCTCCCAGGGCCTGATCGCCTAGTCTGAAACCGACGGCCCTGGCTCAGGTCTTATGACCGGCAGCACCAGGTGACTCTGAGGGGGGAGGCTCAGACCCCCAGCACCTCAGCCGCCCGCCGGAAGTCCTCGGGGCGGACGTAGATGATGTAGCCGAAGGAACCGCGGCCGTCAGCCACTCCGCTGGAGGCATAAACGTTGACGCGCGCTTCGTAAAGTTGAGCGTGGATGCGGGCCAGCGCGCCCAACTCGTCGTCGCCCTGCACCAGCAGCGCCGGATGGGGCCCGTCGATGGAGAGCCCGGCCTTCTTGGCCTCCGATTTCAACTTGAGCGTGTCTTCAGGAAAGAGCGTCATCTGGGTGCGGTCCGGGCCCACTGGCACGGCCGTCACAGCCGAAAGATTGACCCCCAAGTCCTTCAACAGAGACAGCAACCGATATGCCTCCCCTGGTTGATCCCTGACGCTCGTGAAAAAGTAATCGACTCGGCTGATGCGCGTGGACATGGCGGGGCCTCCTTCATTATTCCTGCTCCATATTCTACCTGTTCATTCTCAGTCTCCAAGCAAGGCATGGGTCAACTCTAGCGCGGGACGGACCGCCGAAAAAGCCCTCGCTTGAAGATATTTGGCTAAAGCAGGTCGACCATGCCCCATTAGTGCCGCTGAACAGCTGTTATTTTAAAGAAGCTTTATATACTTCATATTGCGTTGTGACAACATGATACTTGTTTCTTTGTAACTTTCTTGATATCATGCTGCACACGTAGAGACACCCAGAGATTCAGAACTTTGTCGACCGGCCTGAGGCGCTAGAGATGGACGTGCGAGTCAAAGAAGTTCTGGACGTAATCAGAACCTCGTTTCACAAACCGATCACCGTTAATCGCCTGGCTCGGCGGGTTAATCTCAGTTCGAGCCGCTTGTCCTCTCTCTTCAAAGAGGAACTGGGACAATCGATTAAGACGATTCAGAAAGATCAGCGGTTGACCTGCGCGGCTTCATTGCTGACCGGCGGCAACCTGCGCATATCGGAGATCGCTTATCAGGTGGGTTTTAACGATCTCTCCAACTTCTCTCGGGCCTTCAAGGCCCGCACCGGGCGCACGCCCAAGCAATACCGCCAGCGATTCCGAAGCAAGGCGCTGAGCCTGAGCAAGTACAACGGCAACGGCTACCGCTGCTCGGAGGTGGTGGTGGTCGACAGGAGCGGTCGACAGGTGGGCGTCTGCGACAAGATCGAGGCCCACCGGCGGGGACTGCTGCACCGGGCCTTTTCCATCTTCATCTTCAACTCCCAGGGCCAACTGCTGCTGCAGAGAAGAGCCCTCTCCAAGTATCACTCGCGGGGTCTATGGTCGAACAGTTGTTGCAGCCATCCGCGTCCTGGAGGGGTGTTGATCCGGGAGGCCCAGTTGAGATTGCTGGAGGAAATGGGCTTCACCTGCGCTCTCCGCGAGATGTTCACCTTCACCTATTCGGCCCAGGTAGAAGCGGGTTTGCGCGAGCATGAGGTAGACCATGTTCTGGCTGGACGCCACGATGGAGGGGCGGAACCCAATCCCCGCGAGGTGGCGGAATGGGCCTGGAAGGACGTGCGGACCCTGCGACAGGAAATCAGGGATCGGCCCAGCGACTATACCGCCTGGCTGAAGATATGTTTCGAGACGGCCATACGAAGCGCCGTCATACAGGGTATCCTTGACAAACGCCACTCCTTGGAGACGGAATGAACATCAGCTTTCGAGGTCGAGACCATGCTGACTGACTTGAGGTTCGCGGCCCGCAGTCTCTGGCGCCGCCCTTTGCTGACGGGAGCCGTAGGGTTGACTCTAGCCTTGGGCATCGGCGCCAATGCGGCGGTTTTCTCGCTCATCGACGCCTTGATGCTGCGTCCCTTTCCGGTCCCCGGAGTCGAGCGGCTGGTCATGATCTACGAGACGCTGCCCGCTTGGGGAGCGGACCGGATTCCAGTTGCCGTTCCTCGCTTTCTGGTCTGGCGCGAGCAAGAGGAAGTCTTCCAGCAAGTAGAAGCTCACTTGCCCTGGCAGGCCACCGTCACCGGCTTGCAGCAGTCCATTCGCGTGCAGGCGGCCAGCGCCACTCCGGGTTTCTTGGGACTGCTGGGGGCGCGGCCCGCTCTCGGGCGCCTGCTGACCCCGTCTGACCTTGACGATGGGGCAACCCCGGCGGCCGTCCTCAGCCATGCCTTTTGGATCCGCCACCTGAGCGCCGACCCCCAGATCGTCGGCGACACCATCAACCTGAATGGCCGCAGCTATGAAATCGCCGGAGTGGCTCAGCCCGGATTTGAATTCCCCCGCCAATGCGACATCTGGCTTCCCCTGCGTTTTTCCAGCGCTCAATTGACCCGGCGCGACGCGCGCGGATTGGGCGTGGCGGCGCGTCTGGCCGAGGGTGTCTCCCGCTCCCGGGCGCAAGCGGCTCTGGACGTGCTGGCGGCGGGTTGGGCCGAGGAATATCCGGAGAGCGACCGGGGACGCGGGGCCAAGGTTGTGGAGCTCAGTCAAGCCGTCGTCCATCCGGGGGCGCCGCCTTTCTTGTCCATTTTCCAGGCCGCCGTCGTGATTGTCCTGTTGGTGGCCTGCGTGAATGTGGCCGGGCTGTTGCTGGTTCGCGGCAGCGAGAGGGCTCAGGAACTGTCTTTGCGCCAGGCGCTGGGGGCCCGCCGGGGACGCCTTTTGCGCCAGTTGATGATCGAGAATGCGCTTTTGGCGCTGATCGGAGCCGCCTGGGCGCTGCCGCTGGCCTGGGCGGCCCTCGAAGTCCTGCGGCAGACCATTCCGCCCCGCATCCGCAGGTTCGTGGTGGGATGGGACCAAGTCGGGCTGGACTGGCGGACCGCCGCTTTTGCGGCAGCCGTGGGATTGGCGGCGGTAGTGGTCTTCGGACTGCTGCCCGCCATCTCCTCCTCGCGGGCCAGCTTTCGAGAGATTCTCAACCGCTCCACCCGCACCGCATCGCGCCGGATGAGCGGGCGGCGCCTGTTGGTGACGGCTGAGGTGGCGTTGACTTTGACTTTGCTTATCGCGGCCGGATTAGCCGTCCAGGGCACCCAGCGCATCGTTTCCCAGGACCAAGGTTACCGTCCTCAAGGGCTGCTGACGCTGCAGACCGAGCTGCCGGGCTGGAAGTACCGCCAGGAGGAGCAGCAGTCGCGCCTCTACCAGCAACTGTTGGACAGTCTCGCCGCCCTGCCTTCGGTTGAATTGGCGGCGGCGGTCAACTTCCTGCCGGCTTCCAACAGCGGCTGGACGCGGGCCTTCGAAGTCGAGGGAAATCCGCCTACTGACGCCCGCCGCTGGCCTACGGCTTCCTATCGGGTAGCGTCATCCGATTACTTCCGCACCTTGGACATCGATTTGATGGAGGGCAGGACGTTCCGTCCGGGGATGGAAGCAGAAGCGCGTCCGGTGGCCGTGGTCAGCGCCCGCATGGCCCAGACCGCTTGGCCCCAGGGAGATCCGCTGGGGAAGAGATTCCGGGTCCGCGACGGGGAGTGGCTGACGGTGATCGGAGTGGTGGGGGACGTGCGTCACTCCTGGGAGGAGACGACGCCCACGGCTACTTTCTACGTGCCCCTGCAACAGTCGCCCTCGGCTCAAATGTCACTCGCCTTGCGGGTGCGCAAGGACCCTCTGGAGGTGCTGCCGGCCGTGCGGACCAAATTCAGAGAGCTGGACTCCGACCTGCCCATCTTTCAAGCCCGCAGCCAAAGCACATCTCTATCCGAGCACATTTACCCCGTGTCGGCGGCAGCCGGACTGATGAGCGTTTTCGGCGCCATCGCTTTGCTGCTTTCGCTGGTGGGCATCTATGGCGTCATGGCCTACACCGTCTCCAGCCGCAGCCAGGAGTTCGGCATCCGCATGGCCCTGGGGGCTTCGGCCCGCAGCGTCCTGCGCTCGAGCCTGATCAGCGCCCTCAGCCTGGTCGTCGTGGGACTGGTCATCGGACTGCCCATGGCCTGGGGATTGGGAAGGCTGATGGAAAGCTACCTGTTCGGCATCGTCGAGCTGAACGCGGGCGCCTACCTGGCCTTTACGCTTTCCTTGGCCCTGGCGGCCTGGGTGGCGGCCTATATTCCCTCAAAGAGGATCCTCAAGGTCGATCCCAGCGAGGCGCTCAGGGCGGAATAGATGAAGCCTCACTCGGCGGAAGCCCGGGCGGCGGTCCACGGCGAGGCAACCTCCGCACGGGCCCGATCTCCAGCCAACCCCTCCAGCAGCCGGACGGCCTTGCGCCGTCCCTGGTAGGCGGACATTTCGCGGCTCATGGACTGGCAGGCCTCTTGGAAGCGCGGCTCTCGTCCCAGCCGGTGGAGAGCCTCCTTGAGGCCCTGGGGATTGAGCTGATCATCGGCCAGAGTCAGCGAAAGCCCCCTGCGGCGGCAGCATTCGGCCACGTCCGGCTGTTCGCTGCCGGAAGGGATTTGCAGGCTGGGGACTCCGGCTCGAAGGGCGCCCAAAGTCACGGTGGTGTTGGCGCTCGAAACCACGGTGCGGGAGCGGGCCAGTACCAGGTGCTGAGGCAGATGGGGCCGAACCAGGAAGTCCTGCGGGTAATCTCCCAGATCGAAATCCATGCGCGAGGCCGCCACCGCCGCCGTCAGTCCGCTCTTGCGCATGGCCTGTACGAATTCCTTCCAGAAACCGGGCAATCCGAAGACGCGCCCATGCTGGACATACACGCAGCGGCGATCACGGATGGCGCCCAGCCAATCCTCCAACTCGGAATCGCCCTCGATGGGAGGATGCCAAAGCAAGTCGCCGACCATGTGTACGTGCTCAGGCAGCCCCTGCGGATTTACTTCCAGGGCGGGCAGGCTTCGCAGCAGAAAGAGATCGCCCAAGAGGGGCGACGAGTGCGGCTGGGCGCTCTCGGGCGCAAGGGAGAAGGTGGCTCGGGCCTCGTTGAGAGTCTGCAACACGTCGCCGTGCCGCCAGGAGAGCCGGTGCTTGTACTCGGGCGAAAGGGCCTCATCGCCGCGCAGGTAGGGATACGGGTAGGTCATCAGCCCGATGATGGCCAGGGGAAGATCGTTCCTTCGAGAAGCGATCATCGGTCCCAAGGTCAACTGCTGACCGACCAGCACGTCGGGCTGAAAGCGTTTGACGGCATACTCGACATGGAGGATCTGCATGGCCACCGAAAGGGGATTCATCCACAGGGGGACTTCGAAACTCTCCCCGTCCTTGTCCCCTCGCGGAATCCGCTCGATTTCGGCCTTGCGGGCTTCTGACTCCAGGCTTCGTCCCGTCACCAGGGCGCACTGATGGCCACGTCTTTCCAGTGCCCGCGCCATTCCCAGAGCCGGGTAGAGGAAGCCATGACTGCTCAAGGATGCGAAAAGAAACCGCACTTGCGTTACCCCCTTTTGTAAGTTCAGGCCTTCTCCATTCCCCCTTGGGTCATCCAGCGCGCGCGTACCGTCTGGACCAGCGTCGTTGTCAGCCAACGGATGATCCGGTAGGTCAGCAGGGTCAGGGCCAGAGTCAGGTAGGTCGAAACCAGGATGGGCTGAATGTCCACCACCGGGGAGTCGCCCATCAGGTCGTTCCAGAACTTGAGGACGACCTCCGGATACTTGGCCAGATAGGCTCCCACCAGGGGCACGATGAAGGTCAGGAAATAGACCCAGGCGGCCACCGCCATGGCCGAGTACAGAGAGATCCCCACCAGGACGTGGGGCGGCCAGGGCAAAGGCTTGACGGGCCGCGACCGCAGCCGGTTCCAGAGGTGAAGGGCGATGCGGCGGGTTTGGGCGCGCAGATTGGCGACTCCCAGGGCGTCCGCGATCATCCAGTAGCCGTCGAAACGCAGGATCGGGTTGAGCATGAAGAGGGCGCTGCCCAAAATGAGGATCCAGGCCACCCAAAGCGGTTCCCATCCCCACTGGAGATAGGCGAACAGCAGCAGCGACCCGCAGATGAGCTGGAAGTAGAGTCCCGACACGTCCACGATGACCCGTCTCAAGCGAGGCAGTTCCCAGCTAGAAGTCACGTCGCTGTAGAAGGCCGGAAAGATGAGAAAGAGAGTGAATCCGATCTCGCTGGGTTTGGCTCCGTAGCGGATGCTGGCCGAGGCGTGGCCGAATTCGTGGATCACCATGGTCAGCAGCAGAATCAGGAATCCCTTCCAGAAGTTGGAAGCGGTCATCGGAATCTCGAAGATCTGGTGGATACGGTAGGGCTGCACCGATCCCCAAAGGGCCGCCCCGATCAGCATCAGGCAGGCCAGGGCTACCAGCGGATGGAAGAGGAAGGTCAGGCGGGAAGAAATGGAGCGCACCACGGGAGCCGAAAGCAGCGGCAGGCGAAAAAGGAATCCGGGAGGCGCCACCTCCTTGTCCTCAATGGCCCGCAGTTGGCGGAAGACTTTGTCGGCTGCTTCCCGCACCTGGCTTTCTTCTACCTTGCTTCCCGAGGAGCGGCTCACCTCTTCGGCGATTTCAGCGTAGGTCTGCCCCGCCCGCAGTTTGCGCAGAAGCCGCACCACGTCTGGCGACACCGCTGCGTAGGCCCCGCTGCTGGTCTCCAGAAGCTGCTTGGGGCGGCTTTGCGAGTCGTGCAGCCTGATGGGCTCGTCCAATCCGCGGATTTGCGACAGGTCCAAACGAAGGTCCTTTCTTCCTTTCGGTGATCTCAGCCGGCGGCGGCGGCCGTTTGGCCCGCCTCGGTCGCCTGCTCGGGCTGTTGCTGAGCGAGGCTTCGCCAAGCCAGGGCCGCCTTCATGACGTAGGCCGTAGTGATCAGTTTGCTTTGATAGATGTCCACCAGTCTCTCTCCGCTTTCAAGCGGCCTGACGGTGACCAGAAAAGGACAGGCCGGCCATCGTCCTCTTCCGCACACCTGGCTCTCCAGAAAACCCCAGGCCCGCCAAGCCCGTCGGGCGTCCTCGCGGGTTCGCGAATGCTGGGGCGCCAGGCTCAAGCCGAGCAGGGCCAGGGCGGTGCTCAGTGCGTCGCTCTCTCCCCTTTCGCGGGTGGACCAGCCGCCGTCGTCGCGCTGGGACCGGCGCAAGAAGTCCGCCGAGGCCGCCAACGATGCCGAGGCCGGAGCGGCCACGTTCAGAAAACGCATGATGACGTAGGCCGCGTAATAGTGGTCGTCGTACCACTTGCTGTCCCAACTGCCGTCTTCTTTCTGCCGGCTCTCCATGTAGGCTGCGCCTTTTTCAATCGCCCAGCCGTATTTCTGCGGGTCATAGAGAAAAAGTGGATAGAGGATGTTGGCCATCACCTCGGGATCGGCGCCCGCCCAATAGTCTCCGCGAGCCAACTGGGCCTGCTTCTCTTGCAGAGGCGAGCGGCCGTCCGCGGGGATGATCCAGGTGTCGAACAATCCCTGCTCGTTCATGTTCTCTTCAAAGAGGACGCGCAGCGGTTCCCCGCAGAGCTCTTCGATGCGCCGGCGGGCTCCCGAACGCAGCAGCACCTGCAGGATCTGCCCCAGGGTATCGGCGTCGGGAGGCATGAAACGCCAGTCGGGAAAATAGGCCCACCCGCCGACTCCGTCGCGACGGCGCCGGCTGACGAGATAGCGGCGCTCGAAGTCCACTGCGTCGGCGAGTTGTCCCCCCAGCAGTTGATCGGCGTCGCACAAGGCATCGCAAAGAATGGCCCTTTGAAAGACGTCGCCCGACTGAATGGCCGAGTCCTCTCCCATGTGCTCCAGGGAGGACAGTTCAAAGTGGTGCACGATTTCTCCCAGGCCCCGTTTCCAGTGGTCGATGATGTAGCGCAGAGCCAGGTGCGCCAAGTGGTCCCAGCGGTTGTCGCTGGAAGGATACTCGACTTCCAGCGAAGGCCTGAGCCGGCTCTGGCGGATGTTGCTGTCGATAATGCGCTGGATGTCTTGCAGCAGGGCCGAGTAGTGGGCCTTCATCGTCTCCACCATCTCCTGCCATTGCAAGCCGGGTCCGTCCTTCAGTTCAGCCAGGGCCGCATCCAGGGAGTCGATGCCCTGCCCCAGGACGCGGGCGGCGTGGCCTTCGTAATAGATGCGGCGCGCCTGGCGCTCCAGCCACTCTTCACGTTCTTGTCCCTGCAAGCCGGCGGGAGGACCGTTGGGCAGCACCCGGCGGCTCATCAAGGTGGGAACGCCTTCGCGCAGGTCGTCCTTGATGTCTTCGAGATCGTCGAACACCTGGACGGCGAAGTTGAAGTGGTCGACCGCCCGAATCAGCGCCGGCAAGCGGGTTTCATCGCCGGCCAACTCGGACAGGCCGGCCGGCACGATACGCGCGGGGGCGTTTTTTCCGATCATCAGCCGCTTGGCCAAGTCTTCGCTGTATTCGCTCCAGGGCCGCTCTCCCCAGGCGAAACGGGCCTCCTCCAGGGAGGAGTTGATCAGTTCGCTGTCGTAAGCCAGGTAGCGGGGCCAAAAGGCCGAATCCTCCGGGAAGAGACGGCGCAAGAGTCCTACCGCTTCAAAACGCATGGCCCGTCCGCGGAAGAGCATGACGGGCTGGCGGCGGCGCGAGAGAGAGCCGTCAGCCAGACGGTCCTCCAGGGTTATGGCACTGGCCAGCAGTCGGCAGGCCACGGCGAAATCTTCAAGCCGGTCGGCATCGATGTCGGGAAAAAGCTCCGCGAAAAGATACGGATAGCAGTCATAGATGGTAAGCGGAGCGTCCTTTCCTCCCTTCTGCAGGCTGGTGGCGGAGGGCCACCCCTGCTCGATGGCATCGATTCTCCGGCGAACCTTGCGCCCTGCCGAGGAGAGCGAAGGCGAAAGAGCGATTTGAGTCATAGGCCTCCGGCAGTGGAGAATCAACCGGCGAGGGGCCGTGCCCGGCCTGCATCCGCTTGGGGCGGTAACTCGCAGTAGCTGCCCTGGCGGTTGTCCGGCAGGGCCCAGCCGCTCTCACCGGAAAAGAGTGAATTGCGGGACTTAGAGCCCGACGTCGATTGGGACCTCGGTGTGCGTACAGCACGCCAGGTTGGGGCAATCGCCACCGCAATTCGAGCCGCAATAGAGACCCGCCTCGGCGGCCGCTACGGCCATCTCAAGGCGACGCTCGATCTCCTCAATCCCCATTTCATCGAGGTTGAGGGGCTCAAGTTCTTGGTTTTGGTCTTTCTTCATAGGGCTGTCTCCTTTGAGGTTTGGGTTAGCGGGAGAATGCGGCTACGCAGCCGCGGGCGCTCTCAGGCGCGTCTGGCCGAAGCCATCAAATCTCGGGCTGGATCACGGTGTGGGTGCAGCATTCGAGATTCGGGCAATCGCCACCGCAGTTGGAGCCGCAGTAGAGGCCGGCCTCGGCGGCCGCCACGGCCATCTCCAGACGGCGCTCGATCTCCTCGATCCCCATCTCATCGAGGTTGAGCGGCTCAAGTTCTTGGTTTTGGTCTTTCTTCATAGGATCTCCCTAGAGGCTGCCGAGAGGTCTGCGTCAAACGCCGCACACGCTCTCGAGTTGTGATGGCGGGGCTTGCTTCCGGTCGGCAAGTCCCAAGTAGGCTTCGGCCACCGCCTGTCGAAAGCGGGCGGCGAAGCCGTCACAGTAGTTGGTGAAATATTCCCCCCGGTTGCCCATGGCCAGGACGGCACAGCCCCCGCCGCAGTAAAGCGCGTAACGGCATTGGCGGCAGATCGGATTGGAGTCGACCGTGCGCCCTTTCCACATGCGGTCGGCGGCTTCGCACCACTCCACTTGGCCGCCCTCCTTGATGGAGGCGATACGGATATTGGCGTCCCCCGTCTTTTCCCAGCAGGCGTAGACGTCGCCTTTTGGGTCGAACACATACATGCCCGCGTGGGCGCCGCAATAGGCCGACTTGAACATGGCGAAGGGATCGCTGCGTTCATGCAGCACCTTGGCCACCTTCTGCTGTATCCCGTCGTCGGGCCTGGCGATCAGCCGCATGTTGGGATGCTCGCCCCGCATCCGCGTCAGCGCCTTGGCCAGTCCCCAGGAAGTGAGCGTGCGGCTGTGGTCGGTCTTGCCGTTGGTGGGGTGAATGGGAGCCGAGTAGCAACTGAAGCCAGGCCGGGCGTCCCATCCCCGCTGCACGAAGTAGTCGGTCAGTTCCGGCAACTGCTTGATGTTGTCGCGGTCGATGTTGAGGCGGACGGCGATGCTGGCCCCCTGCTCGAGGGCCATATCGATATTGTCCGATATGCGCTGGAAGGAACCGCTTCCGTCCTCGTAGATCCGCCTCTTGTCGTGCTCCTGCGGCGTTCCGTCCAAGGTCACCTGTATCCAGTGGATGCCTCCCGGGCCCAGCAGGTCCTGATAGGCGTCCAGTTCAGTAGCGTTGCTGACAGCTTTGAAGTTGACCTGGCCCAGTTCACGAGCCTTGTTCATGACCCGCTCGACGGCCGGACGCAGGCGTTTGAGCAACGGTTCGCCGCCGAAGAAGGTGACCTCCCTCGGTTCGGGTTTGGTGACGCCGTGGCGCTCTTCGATGCGCAGCCAGGACTGGACCATGTTGTCGGCTGTTTTCTCGTTCATGGCCACCAGCAAGTGGGAGTAGCCCGAGTCGGTGCGCATGTGGTCTTGAAAGCAATAAGGGCAGCGCAGGTTGCAGTCGTAGGTGGGCATGACGATGTAGACCAGCCGTCCCTTGAGGGTGTCCTGGTGATGCCGGTTGGCGACACGGGAGAAGAACTCCCGCTCCTCTTCCACCGTGCGGCGGGTCAGATAGCCGCGCTGCTCCAATTGCTGCAGTGTGGCGTCACTCGGCGGCTCGGGCGCCTCCTTAGGCTTGGGCGGCGGACTCCAGGCTCCGTAAAGAGGGGCAGGCGGAGGACCCGCCTCCAGCGAACGCAAGTAGGAGGCCACGCTGCTGGAAACCCGGTCGTAGGCCCCCGTGTATCCGTGCACCAGCAAGACGCGTTCCCGTTCGCCTGGAAGATCGGCATAGATCGTGTAGCTGCTTGTTCTCAGCATGTCGCTCCTACCTGAAATGGCCAAGCCGTCCAGACCTGCTAGCAAGCAATGCGGCACGTGCCTAGGCGACCAGGACCATCGGCGAAAATCTCTGGAGAAACTTCGTGTTTCTAATGGTTTAGACCAGATCCTGTCCAGCGTCAACATTATAAGTTTGGTAAATCGTACTATTTTTAGGTAATTCCTCTCAGCAGGGAGAATCGGCCTCTGCGGGCGGGGCCGAAGTTGTCTGTGTTAGAATTTTCGCCGTCGGGTGGCTGCAGCGCTTGGATCTTGTAAAGCGCTTCGTCGCAAGAGAACGATTCCCTATTTTGGAGGCGACTAAACCACCATGCCCGACCGCACCTCCCGCCTCTTCGCGTCAACCGACTTTTGGGTCGTGCTGGCCCTGGTCTTAGCCGCCCTTCCCATCACCGTTCCGGCGCTGGACAGCTTTTTTACCTTTGACGACCTGATGAATTTGAGCCGCTATGAGCGCGATCCCTGGGAGGCCGCTCAAGCCGCTTTGATCCTCTTCACTTCCAAGGCGCGTCCGCTGGGGGCCCTCTTTTATCTTCCCCTCTTCTGGCTCTTCGGCATGGATCCCTTCCCCTACTACCTGCTGGGAGCGGCGTTGGTGACCTTGAACCTGATTCTGCTCTACGGCCTGGTCAGGCGCTATGGAGGCAGTCCGGTGGCCGGGGCGACGGCCTGCCTCTTCGCCGCCTTCATGCCCCACGTCATCAACGTGCTCTACAACTTCGGAGCCATCTACGAGAGCGCCAGCCTGCTCTTCATCCTGGGGGCCCTGCACTGCTACAAGAGCTATCTGGAGAGCCGGCGGGCCGCTTGGTACGCCGCCATGCTGGCCTGCTTCTGGGCGGGTCTCAACAGCAAAGAGCTGGCGGTCGTGCTTCCGGTGCTGCTGTTGGCTTACGAACTCCTTTGGGGGACCTTGGCGAAGGACCTCAAAGAAAAGTCGCTGTGGCAGGCCTGCAGGCCTCTGCTGCTGCGCCTGGCTCCTTTGGGAGCGATATCGGTCCTCTACACGCTGGCCAAGACCCTGGGGCCCGAGGCCTATTGGAGGGACAATCCCCAGTACGTCTACCACTTCGGCTGGCTTCCGCTACGCAATCTGCGCATCTATCTCGAGATGTGGACCGGGCATGCCTTCACCATCAGCCACTTCGAAATCGGACTCCTGCTGCTGGCCGTCCTGGGACTGGCCTGGTGGCTGCGCAGCCGCCTGATGATCTTCGGACTGGTCTTCGCCTTTATGACGCTGCTGCCCATCCTGCCCTTGGACCGGAGATGGGCTCTGTTCCTCTACCTGCCGGGCAGCGGACTGGGGATGCTGCTGGGCGGACTGGCGGGCGGTTTGTGGGACAAGATCGAGCAGCGGCTGCCGCCGTGGGCCGACACCCGGCGCCGTCCGCTGGCCGGGGTCGCTGCGCCGGTGGCCGTGCTGGCCATCGGATTATTGGCAAGCTATCCCAGCGTCAATCGGGAAGCCGAGCACTTCATGGAGCACGTCCACAAGCCCGTCCATCAATTCGCCGCCTCTCTCTATCGGCAGGTTCCAGAGGCCGGCCCCCACGACATTTTCGGACTGGTCGACGTGCCCTTCGATCTGGACAGTCATGAATACTACATTCCCTACTTCCTGGTCCGGCTCGGATACGGGCACGAGCACATCAGCGTCTTTTACTTGCCCTCGAGCCTGGAGGCCTGGAAAGAACGCCTGCCTAAAGCCGAGCGCGTCCATGTGCTGCGCTGGACAGGCACCCAACTGGTAAAGGGAGACCGCGCCCGCTGGGGAGTCCCCGAAGAAGAGCCGGAAAGCGCCCGAGAGGAGAGGCGCTGAAGAGTTGCGCTTTGCAAGAAGCAAGGCTTCTGAGAATATTGACGGCATGAAGCGTCTATCCATCTTGCTGATCTGCCTGTCGTCCTTATTTGCCGCAACCTGCGCCCCGCGCCAGCAACCCGCCTCGGCCGAGATCCTGTGGGACAGTTACGGCATCCCTCACGTCTTCGCCGAAACCAACCGGGGGATGTTCAGAGCCTTCGGATGGGCCCAAATGCACAGCCACGGCGACTTGATCCTGCGCCTCTACGGCGAGTCGCGGGGCCGGGCCGCCGAATACTGGGGAGAGTCTCACCTCGATCACGACCGCTGGATCTGGACCAACGGCGTGCCCCAACGTTCGCAACAATGGCTGAGCCAGATCGATCCCGAGTTCGCGGGACTGCTGGAGGGTTTCGTGGAAGGCATGAACGCCTACTCCCAGCAACATTCCGAGCGCCTCGACGACCAACGCGAGGTTGTGCTTCCGCTGCGGGTCGAGGACGTCCTCAACCACATGCAGCGGACGCTTCACTTCACCTTCCTGGCATCGCCCCGCACCATCCAGGGCAGCGCCCGCCGCTGGCAGGAAGGCGGCTCCAACGGGTGGGTTGTGGGGCCCTCCCGCACCGCCAACCGCCACCCCCTCCTGCTGGCCAATCCGCATCTGCCCTGGAGCGACTTCTTTCTCTTCTACGAGGCCCATCTGGTCTCTCCCGCCAACAACACCTACGGAGTCACGCTGGTGGGACTGCCGGTGCTGGGCATCGCCTTCAACGACACCCTGGGCTGGACGCACACCGTCAACACCATCGACGCCGCCGACGTCTACGAACTGACGCTGAGCGAGGACGGCTATCTCTTCGACGGCGAAGTGCGCCCCTTCCAGCAGCGCAGCCACACCCTCAAGGTGCGGCGCCAGGACGGAACCGTGGAAGAAGAAGAGCTGACAGTCAAAGAGAGCGTCCACGGGCCCGTGGTGGCTGAGAAGGAAGGCAAGGCCTTGGCGCTGCGGGTGGCGGGGTTAGACCGCGCCGGCGTCACCCGGGCCTGGTGGGACCTGGGACGCACCCGTTCAATGCAGGAGTTCCAGAACGTCCTCAAACGCATGGAGCTGCCGCTTTTCACCGTTCTCTACGCCGACCGCGAAGGAAACATCATGCACTTTTTCGGCGGCACCACTCCCAGGCGCAAGGAGGGATACAACTGGGGCGGAATCGTGCCCGGCGACACCTCGGAAACCCTGTGGACCTCCATCCACGACTTCCTGGACATGCCCATCGTGGTCAATCCCCTCAGCGACTGGCTGCAAAACGCCAACGATCCTCCCTGGAACACCACCGTCGACTCTCCTCTCTACCCCGCAGCCTATCCCGACTATCTGGCGCCGCAATTCATGCATTTCCGGGCTCAGCAGTCGTTCCAACTGTTGCAGGAGGGCGGCCAGTTGACCATGGACGACATGATCCGTCTCAAGCATTCGACGGAGATGGAAGCCGCCGTGCGCATCCGCGACGAACTGGTGGAGGCGGCCAGGAAGAACGGGGGCGAAACGGCCCGCCGGGCCGCCGAGGTGCTGGAGAACTGGGACCTGAATGCCGACAGCGAAAGCCGCGGCGGGGTGCTTTTCGAGGCTTTCTTTCGAGAAGCGGGCGGTCCCCGTCTCTATGCCCAGCCCTGGAAGCCCGAAGATCCGCTCTCCACGCCCAGCGGCTTGGCCGACCCCAAGGGAGCTGTGACAGCACTGGTGAAAGCCGCCGAGCGAGTGGAGAGCCAACACGGCAGCATGGACGTGGCCTGGGGAGAAGTCTACCGCCTCCAGCGCGACGGCATCGATCTGCCCGCCAACGGCGGTCCGGGAGCCCTGGGAATCTTTCGGGTCATCGGCTACGACGACGACAACGGAGACGGCCGGCCGGAAGCCCTGGTGGGCGATTCTTACGTGGCGGTGGTGGAATTCTCCGATCCGGTCAAGGCTCAGGCGGTTCTCAGCTACGGAAACGCCTCACAATCCGGCTCCCCCCACCGCACCGACCAACTGCAACTGGTCTCCCGCCAAACGATGCGTCCCGTGTGGTTGACCCGCGAGGAAATCGAGGCCAACCTCGAACGCAAGGAGACCCTCCCCTGAGGTCAGGAAAACTGGATCACGTTGCCGTCCGGATCGCGGAAGTAGGTGCGGCTCGAGCCAGCCGGATTGATGGGCTCCAGGCCCTTGGACCGGATGGCCTCCATGCGCTCCTGCAAGCTGCCGTGGGAACTGATGTCGAAGGACACGTGATCGACGCCGACCCGGTCGCTCTCGGACTGGCCCGTGGTGGTGCTTCCCTGCCCGAAAAGCGCGATCCAATCCTCTCCCACGGTCAAGAAAGCGCTGGAAGAGGACTGGCTGCGCACCGAGGCGTTGAGTACGTCCTGGTAGAACTTGAGCGAGCGTTCGACGTCTGAGACGCGGAAGGCCACGTGATCGAGTCCGGCGATCTTGATGGGACGGTCCTGAGGTGCTGCCGCCGCACCGGCTCCCGCCGTGGCCATCAGGGCCGTCAGCGTAGCTACAAAGTTGCGGCGCGAAAGCTTGCCTTTTTCAAAGTCGCAAACAAGGGTTTCGAGGTTGCGTGTCATAGTGCTCTCCTTGTGTCGGTGGTCGACTCCAGGCTAGCAAATCCACACGCAAAGCGCAGACGCGACTGAGGCAACTCCCAGGGTCCAACGGCCTCTACGCCCAAATTGGGAGTTGGTCTTTGGGAATTGGATGTTGCGAAAGCTAATGGTTGCTGGCGTGGAGAGCTTGCAGCAATTGCAGCTTGCGGTTGTAGCGCTCGATGTCGTCGCCGTCGGTGGCGTACTGGAGGGCGGTTTCCAGGGCTTTCACCACTTCGTTGCTCTCCCCCAACTGGGCGTGGACCTTGGCCAGGGCGAAGTAGAAGAGGTCTTCTTCTTTCTTGCGCTTGATGGCGTCCTGGAAGTGATCGTAGGCCTGGTGCAACTGTCCGGCTTCCAGGGCTTCCATCCCCAACTGGTAGTGGAAGTAGGGATTGCGCTGACGGAACTTATCCACCTTTTCGAGATACTCGGCCGCCAACTCGTCCTCGCCCTGGCGCTCATAAAGGCGGGCCAGGTTGTGCATGACGGTGGAGTTTCTCTTGTCGTATTCCAAAGCCGTCAAGTAGGCTTTCTCGGCCCTCTCATCGTCGCCGATACGGGAATAGGCGACTCCCAGGTTGCCCCACACAAATCCCGTCTGCCCATCCATCTCCAGCGCTTTTTTGAAGTACTTGATGGCGCTGTAGTAGTAGTCGCGCGACATCAATTCGGCGCCCATGTTGCTGTAGAAGTGGGCCAGTCCCCGCCGGTCGGAGATGACGCGTCCGCCGATGCGGTGGCGGGAAATGCTGGGGAAGAGGTCGGCCTCATAGGCCGATCCGGCGATGTAAGCCAGCACGTTGATGTGGCGCGAGAGGTAGATCATGTTGCCGCGCTTCTCCCAGGTGGGCACGATTTCAACTTCATGAAAGCGCACGTCCACGTCGAGATAGCGGGCCATGGCCAGGAACATGTTGGTGTAGGAGAGGCAGTTTCCGGAGCCCTTGTGGAAGGTTTCGCGGGCCGTGTGGCTGGCGCCCCACTCGTAATTGAAGCCCAGCGCGTCGCGGTTGAACACCACCTGGACCAACCGGCGCAACCGAGCCAAAGGCGGATCGGCCCGGTTGACCCTCTGGTCGACGAAGGCCTTCATCTCGTCGTCCAACTTGAGGATCTCTTCCGGCTCAACGATCTTGAAGGGCCGGGTGCGGTCGAACTCAGCGCCGGGAATCGTGTGGCGGTCAGTTCCGATCAGGATGGGGTCTTGGACCTGCGGCTCTTGAGACTTCGGCTGCTCTTGAGACTGCGGCTGCTCTTGGGACGGGGCGGGATCTTGGGCCGCCACAGGCACGGCGTAAAGTGTCACCAGCAGAGCCGCGGTTACCACAAACATAAGAATCTCCCCTTCCTCTTTGGCAGCATTGCAGAGCATCCTACCTACGCATGCACACCTCTTTTCTTTGACTTCTTTGCCACCCAATTGTTTCATAATCTGTTCTTTCGGCGCTACTCGGGGAACCGGTCGCGCTCTTCCCACAGACTGCCTTGTTCTCCAAGCCGGGAAGCTTTATGCTGTCGGCCGATGGCGCAACAATGCAGCAACTGCCGCTTCTGGCACCGAATCGCCCGCACGCGCATGGGAGCGCTGCAGGGCGAATGCCGCATTCATCCACCCGCGGTATATCCCGGCCCCGAGTTTCAGGCCGACCGCCTCACCCTTTGGCCGCGCACCGACGGCAGCGACTGGTGCGGAGAACATCAACCCAAGGCCCAAGGCAAACCGCGGGCCGAACCGGTTTAGTGACAAGCCACTGACATTCTCGAAGGACATTTCATTTATGCGAGGAATTCACTTTTGGATCATGGCTGCGGCTGCAGCTTTGCTGTTGAGCGCCTGCGGAGGCGGGGAGTCGGACGGCCAAGGGGGCCAGAGGCGCTTTGTCAGCATCGGCTCGGCACCTCCGGGAGGCGCCTTTTTCGTGGTGGGCAGCGCCGTGGCCGAAGTCCTCAACGCCAACGCCGCCGGCAATTGGGAGGTCAACAACGAGGCCACCAGCGGATCGCAGGAGAACATCCGGCGGCTGGACGCGGGAGACCTCGACCTGGCCGTCAGCAACGCCGCCATCACCTACTCCTCGCTGAAAGGAGGCCGCGACTGGGACAAAGCCTACGAGATGCGTTCCCTGATGACGCTGGCCCCCAACATCGCCCTCTTCATCACTTCGGCCGGCTCCTCGGTCCGCAGCGTTGAAGACCTCAAGGGCAAGCGCGTGGTGGTAGGTCCGCCGGGGGCGGGATTCGAGCACTTCCTGGCTCCCCTTTTGGAGGCCCACGGCGTGAGCTATGACGACTTCACGCCCCTTTACAACTCCCAGGCCGGGGCCGTCGACATGCTCTCCGACGGTTCGGCCTCCGCCGCCTTCCTGGGAGGCGCCGTGCCCACCGCCTCCATCACCCAGGCTTCCGCCTCGATGGACATCTACTTCGTCCCTTACGACGAAGAAGCCAAGCAGCGGGCCATCCGAGACTATCCCTTCTTCACCGCGGCCACCATTCCCGCCGCCACCTACCGCAATCAGGAAGAGCCTTTCCAGGGTCTCAACGTGGGGTCGATGCACCTGATCACGGCGGCCTCGGTTGACGAAGAACTCGTCTATCAGATCACCAAGACGCTCTATGAGAACCGTCAGCAGGTGGCGGAAAAGCACCCGGCCGGACGGGCCATCAACCCCGAAAACGTGGTGCGCAACGTAGGAACGCCCTTCCATCCGGGAGCCATCCGCTACTACCGCGAGATCGGCATCTGGCCGGAGGCTGAGGCCGAAGACCAATCCCAATCTGAAGACCGATAAGAGACCGTTTTTGCCGACCCGGCCAATGCCAAGGAGCGTATAAGGACCCATGCTGAAACGAGTGCGGTCTGTTACGGTGCGTTATTCGGCCATCGCCCTGGTACTCTTCACGCTTTGGGAAGTCAACTACCCCATGCTCACGCCCCAGGCCGAACTGGCCATCTTTGCGGCCCTGGGGTTGATCATCTGCTTTCTCACCTTCCCCCTCCATCCCCGGTGGAAAAAGCATGGCGCCTCGCAAGCGCTAGACCTCCTGCTGGCCGCCTTGACTTTGCTTATCTCGGCCTACCTGGTGGTGCAAAACGAGCCCTTTTTCCGGGCCTACTGGCCCGGCAGCCGCTCGCTGGGAGGACGCGCCGGACTTGAGAACGCCACCGACATCGCCGTGGGCGTGGTGGGACTGCTGCTGGTTCTGGAAGCCACCCGGCGAGCCATCGGATGGGCCTTGCCCATCCTCTCGGTGGTCTTCCTGCTTTACGCTTACTTCGGCCCCTCCATGCCGAGCTGGCTTTTTCCCCACCGCGGCTACGCCGTGGAACGCATCGTCTCTCAAGCCTTTCTGCAAGGGCAGGGCGTCTACGGAACGGCCTTGAAGGTCATGTTCACCTACGTCTTTCTCTTCGTGCTTTTCGGCGTCCTCCTGGAGATGGCCGGAGCCACCGGATTCATCATCGATCTGGCCCGCCGCATTTTCCGCCGCTCCCCCGGGGGAGCCGCCAAGGTGGCCGTCCTCTCCAGCGGACTCATGGGCTCGCTCTCGGGCAGCGCCGTAGCCAACACCGCCACCACGGGAACCTTCACCATCCCCATGATGCGCAGCTCCGGATTCCAGCGGCGCATCGCCGCCGGGGTGGAAGCCGCCGCCAGTTCAGGGGGCGCCCTGGTGCCGCCCATCATGGGCGCCGGCGCCTACATGATGCTGGAGATCGTGACTCCGCCGGTAACCTATCTGGAGATCATCCGGGCCGCTCTGCTGCCGGCCGTCCTCTACTACCTCTCCCTGCTGCTCATCGTCCACTTCTACGCCCGCCGGGTCGGATCGGACGCGGCCGAGGTGGAGGCGCGCGAGGAAAACCATCCTCTGGAAGGCTTCATCTTCTTCGGGTCGCTGGCCGCGCTGGTGGGATTTTTGGTGGTGGGCTACACGCCTTTCCGGGCCGTCACCCTGGCCATGGCGGTGGTGCTGGTGCTGGCCGTCTTCCATTCCAAGACCCGCATCGGACTCAAGTCTCTGCTGGAGGCTTGTCAAAAGACGGCGGCCGCGGGAGTGGCGCTGGTGGCCGCCGCCGCCTGCGTGGGCATCATCATCGGAGTGGTGACTCTGACCGGCGTGGGGACGCGCTTCCCCAGCCTGGTGCTTCCGCTGGCCCAGCAGAACCTCTTCCTGGCCCTGGTGCTGATCATGGTCTCATCCATCGTGCTGGGCATGGGGCTGCCCTCGGCGGTCTGCTACCTGTTGCTGGCGACCCTGATCGGCCCCCTGCTGGGCAGCCTGGGAGTGGTGCCGCTGGCCGCTCACTTCTTCATCTTTTATTTCGGGATGATGGCCATGGTCACGCCTCCCGTGGCGCTGGCCGCCTACACCGCCGCCTCCATCGCCGGATCGCCCATCATGCAGACCTCGATGGCGGCCTTCCGCATTGCCCTGGTGGGATTTTCGTTGCCCTATATCTTCGTGGCGCGTCCTCAGTTGCTGATGCTGGCGCCGGACGGCTCGGCGGCGGCCTGGAGCGCCATCGTCCCGGCTTTCCTGGCTTCGCTGCTGGGCATCGTCCCCCTGGCGGCGGGCATCGCGGGTTACTTCTTCGCCCGCCTGAGCGGGCTTCAGAGGGCCTTGATGATCGCTGCCGCCGTCCTCACCCTTTTCCCCGGCGGACGGGCCTTCCTTTCCCCCAGCGACCTGGCCGGCCTGGCCCTCTTCGCAGCCCTCTCGGTGTGGAATTTCATGCAGAGAGAGTAACGACGGTTATCTCACCCCTTTCAGAGGGTGTCGCAAAGGCGCAGCCCGAACCAGTCCCAAAGCGTTTCAAGGAGCACTTTCTTGCTTTCTGAGAACCCCGAAGGGGTGTGATTCGCTAGCCCAGGGTAAAGCGAGGGCGCCTGCGCCCAAGCGACACCCTGGGTAAGGTAAGTACCTCTAGAAAAACCCTTCTGAAGGGGTGGAATAACGGACCTTCGAGGTTGTCGTCTTGAGGACTTTCGCGACAGCTCTGAAGGGTGGAATAAGCGGCCCCACGAGCAACCGTCACGCCTGGCCCAGCAGAGCCAGGTCGGCGCGTTGGAGTTTTCGTCCCAGGCCCAGGGCCAGGTTGCGGTAGAGGATGACGCCGATGTCGGGACGGCGGCGGATGAGGGACCGCAGTTGGTCGCGGGGCAGCAGTCCGGCCGTCACCGGGGTGCGGGCGCGGGCCGAGGCCGAGTGGACGAATCCGCGCAAGGCCGAGATCTCGCCCAGCGATTCACCCTTGCCCACTGTTCCCACCTGGCGGCCGTCTACCTCGACGTCGATGCGGCCCCGCAGCACCAACAACACCCCCTGGCCGGGATCGCCTTTGGCGAAGACACTCTCGCCAGCCTGGAAATCGGCCAGGCGGCAGCAGGCAGCCAGGCGGCGCGACTGCTCGCGGCTGAGTCCCCGAAAGAGCTCGACCTGATCGACGGCCCGCAAGATGCGGGGCTGAATCTCGCGCGAGGCGAATCCGCGCAGCACCACCTCTGACAGGCGCTGCACTTCCCGGGGCAGGTCGGGACTGTTGGAGGCCACCGGCGAAAAGACGCGTGCCATCTTGAGGATGTCGAGCCGTTCCACCTTGTGGAAAACCAGCGAAGGAAGATAGGCCACGGGCAGGAAACCCAGCTCCAAGAGCGTCCTCTGCATGCGGGGAGCATAGGCGCTCACGTCGGCCTCGACGTAGGTCATGCCGGCGCGGCCCGCCCGCTTCAGCAATTGCTTGAAGAGATAGGTGGCGCTCTCTTCCTCAATGCTGATGAACTCGAAGACGCGCACCTGGCCCTCCTCGCGGTCGATGATGTAGCCCAGCGCCCCCGCCAGGCGTCCCTCGCGGCGGGCCAGCAGGTAGTTCGAGTTGCGCGCCCGCAGCTTGAAAAAACCGTAGTGGAGGCGCATGGGACCGAACAGCTCGCGTTTCTTGAGGCGTCCCCGCTCGATGCGCAGCAGGTTGGCGTAGCCCTCCGATGAGGTCAACTCCTCCAACTCGAAATCGTTCCCGGAGGGGTAGGAGGGGGATTCCTCGTCCTCGATGACGTCGAAGTCGAGTCCGCAGTTGGACATGACCAGGTGGGCCAGCGGATAGGCCTCGGGAATGATGCGAGGATGGTTGCGGCGCAGGCGCAAGGCCTCCCCGAAATACTGAACGAGCACGGCCAGATTCTCCCGCTCCTCGAAGGCCACCGAGGAAGGCAGCAGTCCTGCGGGGGAGAAACCGTGCCCCAGCGCAATACGGCAAGAGAAGGCGTTGCAGGTGCGGGCTTCGACGACACCCACGTGAAGCCGGTCGCGCACCAATCGGAGGCGGCCTTCCATGAGCCGGTGACCCACTCCGTGGCGGCGGGCCTTGGGATGCACAACCAGCCTCCCGAACTCGGCCGTCAGGTCGCTGAGGGCGCCCTTCTCCTCCAGCACGGCGGCCGTCCCCAGCACCTCGCCGCTCTCCTCTTCCACGGCCACGACGATGACCGTGTCCTCGGCGTAAATGAGACGCTTGACGGCCTGGGGGCGGTAGAAGTCCTGGTAGCAGTAACTGCCTCGGTAGGAAGTGCGGAAGCACTCCGCGATCCCTTGGGCGTCCGATTCGCGAGCTGGCCGGACCTTGATTTCAGCCATGTCCTCGGCCTCGTTGGCAAGAGGTGTGATCTGCACACACTTACCAGTGTGGCAGCCGCTCCGGCGGATAGCAACACTTGCGCTTGAATCGGCTCAATCGGCGGGTTCGTCGGCCTTGTCGTAGACGACCTCTTCCCAGTCGCCCTCAAAGCGCGGGTGGAGAATCTCCACCTGGGCGTCCTGGAAGCGTTGGCTCCACCACTCGCTGCGCATGGCGGCCAAGCGGTCTCTGGCCGAGTCCGATCCATGCTTGGCGTCCACCGAAACCTGCTTGTAGTCGGGGTAGACCTTGGCCAGTTCCTCTTCCAGACGGCGCTGCACTTGCTGGCCGCGCAGATCGCGTTCCACCAGCGGACGCAAGAAGGCGCCCGCGCCCTCGGTCCGCAGTTGAGCCTGGGCCCGGCGCAAGACTTTGATCTGTTCATCAGCGGGACGCTGGGCATAGTAGTTGGACCAGTACTGGGAGGTCAGCTCGTCGTACTCCGAAAGATACTCGCGGCGGGCTTCCTCGAGACTCATGCGGTCGTCGCGCACGGCTTCGACGGCGGCGATCAGGTCTTCGGTCTGCTGGATCTGGCGATCGACCATGGCCTCAGCTTCCCGGGGGTCGAGGCCGGTCCGCTGGGCGCGCGATTCGATCTCCCGCTCGATTTGGGCCTCATCGACCATAATCCCCCACTGGGCGTACTGCCGCTCGCGCACCAGGCCTCGGATGACCTGAATCAGGTTTTCGCGCTCGGCCAGACGCTGCATCTGGGAGACTTCCTCCCAATCCTGCCGGCTGTTCGGCGAATGTCCCCGACGGCGCTGGAAGAGGGTTTCGATCTTGTGGCTGTCGACCTTCACGTCCTCGTAAAGAACGGTGCGGCCATCGACCGTGGCCACAGGCGCGGAATCGGGGATGTGGGTGAGGATAGACTGCTCGCCGGCGCAGCCCGTCAACAGCAAGGCCGCTGCCGCCAGTCCCACTCCCACCAAGCCCACTCCCGCCACAAAGCTCTTGCTGGCTCGAATCATGGCCTCATTATGCCAGACCCCCTCGGGAGTCCGTGGTTGCAAGTCGCCCGTCAGGGGCTCAGGTTTGCCAGTCGAAGTCGATTTCGGCGACGTAGCGGGACTCGCCGGTCAGGACCACCTCTTGACCTTCGCTCCACTCCACTTTTTGCGAGCCGCTCTGGGTCACCACCTCGACGGGAGAGGTGCATCGTCCGTTGACGATGGCGGCCACGGCGGCGGCCGAGCAGCCGGTGCCCGAGGACTGAGTGGGGCCCACGCCCCGCTCCCAGATCTTGGCCCGTACCTTGTGCTCGTCGATGACCTGCACGAATCCGACGTTGGCGCGCTGGGGAAAGACCTGATGCCGTTCCAGCGCCGACCCCAAGCGCTGAAAGCGTTCACCCTTGGGCAGGCAGTCGACCAGGATTTGACATTGCGGGTTGCCCATGGAAAGAGCCGTGATCTGCAACGCTTCGCCTCCGGCGTCGAGGGGATAACGCAGGATGCGTTCAGGGATGCGCGTGGCATGGGTGTCCTTAAAGGGCACCTGCTCGGGACGAAAACCGGGCCGGCCCAGGGAACTGCGGTACCGCCAGCGGCCGTCCTTCTGGGAGAGGCGGCTGAATGTCTTGTCGCCGCACAAGGTCTGAAGCACGATTTCGTCCTGCGAGCACCAGTCGTTGCGATGCACCAGCGCGCAGGCGCAGCGGGCTCCGTTACCCGAGAGTTCGGCTTCGCTGCCGTCCTGGTTGAAGATGCGGTAGTCGAAGCGTCCCTCTTGATCGGCGGGCTTCAGGAAGACCAGGCCGTCGGCTCCTATTCCCGTGTGGCGATCACAACAGGACCGGGCCAGAGCGCTATAGCGGTCGTCCTCAAGCTGGCACCGGTAGGCCACCAGAAAGTCATTGCCGTAACAATGCAGCTTATGAAGCTTGACGATCATTCCCTTCCTTCCCGCGGGGCGGCTGGACAGGGCCATCTTCGCATACTCCGTGATGGAATCAAACCCCAGCCAAAAAGGCGACACATCATGGCAGGGGTCTGGTAGAGTCTAAGCTGCTACGGAGGGGTTCTTGAAGACCAGACTCGATCATCCCGGCGCCCTCGCCCAAGGCATGGTGCAAGGCACTTTCGAGAGCCTGCGCCAGTTCGGACAGCAATTGCAGTCGGGACCCGCCCTGGCCTCGCATCTCGGCGTCCGCCCGGCCCAAGGCGTACGCTCGGCGGTCTATTGCGGACTGGGGGGCTCGGGCATCGCCGGCGACTTGCTGCAAGCGGCGCTGGGAGAGGACTTGCGCCTCCCCTGGCTGGTGCACCGCTCCTACGGACTGCCCCCCTTCGCCGATCGGGCCACGCTGGCCGTCATCTCCAGCTACTCGGGCAACACCGAGGAGGCCTTGGACGCCTTTGCGCAAGCCCGCGCCAAGGACTGCCGCATCCTCTGCGTCACCTCGGGAGGAGAGCTGCTGAAAAAGGCCTCTGCAGACCAACTCCCCTGCATTCAGTTGCCTTCGGGACTGGCTCCCCGCAACTCCCTGGGATATGCCTTGTCGGCCCTGCTCTGCGCAGTGCACCGCCTGGGACTGGCTCCCGATCCCAGCGGTCCCTTGCAACAAGCCGCAGAGTCGGCCCACGAACGCTCCCGCCTGCTGGGACTCGACACGCCCCTCAAAGCCAACCCGGCCAAACACCTGGCCCGCCGCCTGCATGGACGCCTTGTGTTGATCTACGGAGGCAGCGGACTGACCGCGCCCATCGCCCGGCGCTGGAGGGGGCAGATCACCGAAAACGCCAAGCAACTGGCCTGGACGGCCGCCCTCCCCGAGATGAACCACAACGAAATCGCCGGATGGGAACACCCTCACGAGGTGCTCAAGCACACCGTCGCCGTCTTTCTGCGCGACCAGGACGAGCACCCCCGCCTGGCGCGCCGCTTCGACCTGACCCGCCGCTATCTGCAGGACAAGGCCGGCGACACCATCGAATGCGACAGCAACGGAGAATCCCGACTCGACCGCATGGTTTCGCTGCTGCAGCTCATCGACTGGGCCAGCGTCTACCTGGCCATCCTCAACGGCAGCGACCCCGAGTCCATCGAAGCCATCGAGCACATCAAGCGCCGGCTCAGCGAAGAGGCCTAGGGCCGCCCTTCTCGACGGGCCCAGGTGTGCTAAGATCAGGCCGGATTTACTTGGCTTAGCCATTAATTATTGTCGGAAGGATTACAAATATGAAGCCGATGCCTGAATTCCCGCTCTCGAACCGGCGCCTGTTGCCGGCGCTGCTGCTGTTGACAGGGCTGTTCCTGGGTCCGCTGTGGGCGCAGGACGCGGTGCCTGATTCCGCCGAAGACGTTCATCCCCTGCTGATCGGCATGGAGATTCCCGACGTCACCTACCGCAGGGCCGACGGGAGCGAGGTGTCCCTCAGGGAGTTGGCCGCACAGAAGCCCATGGTCATGATCTATTACCGGGGCGGCTGGTGACCGTACTGCAATAAGCAGTTGGGACAACTGCAGCAAATCGAGCAAGACCTCATCGAACTCGGATACCAGATCGTGGCCGTCAGCCCCGATTCCCCCGCCACCCTCTCAAAGCGGATCGCCGAGGCTGACAGCCAAGGATTCCGTTACACCCTGCTTTCCGACGCCAGCGCCGAGGGCGCCAAGAAGTTCGGGATCGCCTACCGGCAGCCCGACAAGCGCTACCATCGCATGCTGGAAGAACACTCGGGCCGGGACCACCACATCCTGCCGGTTCCGTCCGTCTTCCTGATCAAGAATGGAGAGATCCTCTTCGAATACGTCAATCCCAACTACCGCGTCCGCCTCCATCCGGATATACTGCTGGCGGCAGCCGCGGTTCACGCGCGCTGAATCCTTTCATCGGAGGTTGATTCGCATGAAGAAAACGTTCGCTCTTTCCTTGTTGGGACTGCTGGGTTTGGCGGCGGCTTTCCTTGGCGCGGGCTGCGGAGAGGCCCAAGGCGCCGACTTCGAAGTCACCTACTACTACCTGCCTGGCTGAGCGGTCTGCGCAAGAACAATGCCCGCCGTGAGCGGGCTCGAAGACGAGTTTCCTGGCCGAGTCAATTCAAAGAACGTGGACGCCACCACGCCAGAGTCGAAAGAAGCTGTGGCCCAACTGGGCTTTCGCAATCACGGCATCGTGATCCGCTCGGCGCAAGGCGACGTGCTGTGGACGCAGCCCGACCATGAGGTGCAAATGGAGGACGTCCGCGCCAAGTTGAGAGAACTGACCGCCGAATAGCAGGTCGTCGGGAAAGGTGATCAGGACTGCTGTCCGCCGGATTGGCCCGGCAGGTCGTCCTCGGGGGTCGTTCGGAACCAGTCACGGACCGAGCCCAAGGCTGAACGGGCGCGTTTGCGGCCCCCTGCCGCAAACGCGTTCCAGACCACCTTCGATCCTCGCGAGATGATGGTGGAGAGCATCTTCAATGCTTGAGCCGAGGCGCTGCGGCGCAGGGTTTTGCGCTGCGGCTTGACCAGGGCGTCGCAATATCCCTTGGCGATCAAACCCACCCGCAAGGTGAGGAAGGCGCTGGCCGAGCCGGTGACCAGGGAATTGACGAAGAGGGCCGTGACGGCCTGAAGTCCGGGCACGGCTCCCACCACCGATCCGGCGCTGGCCGCGGTCATGGCGGCCAGTTGATCGCCCACTTCGCTGTCTTCTAATTCCCCCACGATGAAGGCGGTGGCGGCTACGTTGGCGTAGAGCCGCGCCAGATCGCGCAGAGTGGGCCGCTGGTAGTAGATCTTGGCGATCTGGTAGACCATCTGGGTCTGGTTGACGAGAACCAGCAGGCCGTCCAGCCGTCCGCTCTGGGAAATCGCGGTCATCAGGAAGACGGTGGCGGCGCGCGTGCGGATCTCCGCCTCGGCCCGCTCATCGAGCACCGCCAGCGCCGCCTCCACCCCCTGGCGGCTGCTCAGGTCGAAGGCGTGCCCGGTCAACTCCCGGTTGGAGGCCAGACGCCGTCCCAGCCGTTTCAAGTGCCGCTCGAACTCCGGACCCTGATCGCTCTCGGGCGGCTTGAGGGGACGCGGCATGAGCAGCAACCGCACCACCGGAACCGCCACCAGACCCGCGTAGACGGCCAACAACGCCCAAAGCACCGCCGTCCCCAGCCGGGGGTCGATGCGGGAGGCCATGTCGACCACCTGCGCCGTCTGGCTCACCACCATGACCAGGAAACCGACAATGACCAGCAGCGCCAGGGGCAGAATCACCCGCTTCAGATTCTCAAGCATAGATAAAGCTTACTACGTCCCCCAAGCGCCATTTGTTCACGTTCAGCGCCTGGGAGGGAAAAACGACTTTTTGGGGTCAGACGTTTGCCAAAGAACAGTGGGAAACTTGCATATCTTTTATTTTTAGCCTAGGCTAAAAATTGTGGCCAAGATTGCGTTTTTCGGATTCCCTGCCTTTGGACACGTCAACCCTACTCTGGCGGTGGTCGAGGAGCTGCGCAACAGGGCCCATGAGGTGGTCTACTGGTGCTCGCACAGCTTCGCAGAACGTCTTGAAGCGGCGGGCGCCGATTTCCGCTCTTACGGACATCCGCTCCTCGAGGAACTTTCGGTCACTCCTGAAAACATCAACCGCCTGCCCCTCACGGTCATGGAGGCTTGCCAGTGGTTTCTGACCGACTGCTTATCTAGCGTGCGCGATGAAGCCTTTGACTTGATCATGCATGACTCGGTGGCTCCCTGGGGCAAGCTGACGGCCCAAGTGCTGGGACTGCCTTCCATTGCTTCGGTCAGCACCTTCGCCTTTCACCGGCGCATGCTGGGGTTGGCACGCGGACTCTATGACATCCCTTTTTCCTGGTCGCGCACGATGACCAAGCTGAAGACCTTGTGGCGCATCCGCTCGGTTGGCCGGGCCCTGCGCCGTCAGGACTTCCCGTCTCCCGCCATGCTCGACTTGATATTCGCCCGGGGGACGGCCGCCAGCCTGGTCTACACCTGGCCCGGCTTTCAACCCTTCGCCGACTCTTTCGGACCCGACGTTCACTTCGTGGGGCCTTCGCTTCAGCATTCCCGCGACGACGTCGACTTTCCCTTCAAGCGCCTCGATCCACGGCGCCCGCTGCTTTACATCTCCTTAGGGACGCTCTTCAACCGCGAGAGCGACTTCTTCGAGCACTGTTTTCAGGCCTTCGCCTCCAGCGATTGGCAGGTGGTGCTTACGCTGGGCGGCGGACTCGACGTTGAAGACTTCGAGCAGCAGGCTCCATCCAACTTCATCCTCTGCCGCTATGCTCCTCAGCTTCGCCTGCTGGAGGGCGCCAAAGCCGCCATCACCCGGGGCGGGATGAACACCGTTAACGAATGCCTCTACTTCGGCGTCCCGGCCCTGGCCATCCCCTTCCTTTCTGAGCAGGCCGTGGTGGCGGGACGGCTGGTGCAAGTCGGCGCTGGAAAGGCCCTCAAGCCCGCCCAGGTCGATCCCACGCGCCTGCGGGAGGCAGTGGAGGCTCTGCAACAGCCTCACTACCTCGACAAGGCCCGTCAGATCAGAGACTCTATGCGCCGGACGGGAGGCTACAGGGCCGCCTGCGACGTCATCGAGGCCTGTCTGGGCTAATCGCGCCTCTGCTCGCACGAAAAAGCCCGCCGTTGCCGGGGCCGCGTGCGGCAGGGATAATGCAGCCCATGGCGCGAGGGTTTTGGATCGATACCGATGCGGGATCGGATGACGTGGTGGCGCTGCTGATGGCGTTGCGCCATAGCGATGCCGAGGTGCTGGGCATCAGCGTGGTTTCGGGGAATGTTCCCTTGCCCCAGGGGATGCGCAATACGCTCTATACCGTTGAGTTGTGCGGGGAGCAGGCCGCGGTTTTTGCCGGGGCCGAGCGTCCGCTGATGCGCCGGCCGGTGGACGCGGCCTTCTTCCACGGTCGTGACGGATTGGGTGATCGGCATTATCCGCCCCCCGCGGGGCAAGCCGCCCGGGGGCATGCGGTGGAGGCCCTGCTTTCGGCGTGCCGGCGCCATCCGGGATTGACGCTGGTGACCTTGGGGCCGCTGACCAATGTGGCCCAGGCGCTCTTGCGGGAGCCGCGGATGGCCCGGAACGTGGGTCGCTGCGTCATCATGGGAGGCGCGGCCTGCACCGTGGGCAATGTGACTCCCGCCGCCGAGTACAATATGTGGGTAGATCCCGAGGCGGCGCGGATCGTGTTTTTCTCGGGCCTGCCCATCGAAATGGTGGGATGGGAGTTGTGCCGTGGGGAGGCCAATCTGAGCGAGGCGGAGATGGAGGAGATCAGGGCTCTCGACACGCCTTTGGCCCATTTCGCGCTGGACTGCAACGAGGTGGCCATCCGCGCCAATCGCCGCCAGTCGGGCGACATCGGACTGGCCCTTCCCGACCCGGTGGCCATGTCCTTGGCGCTGAACCCCGCGCTGGGGCTGCGCCGCAGCCGGCATTACGTTCAGGTGGAAACGCAGAGCGAACTGACGCGCGGGATGACGGTGGTCGACCAGCTCGGCGTGGTTTCCGACGAACGCAACCGCGCCGCCTGGGAAGAGCTGCTGGAGGGCGGGCCTAACGCCGAAGTCCACTGGCGACTCGACATTCCCGGCTTCAAGAAGCTGCTCAAGGATTCGCTGCAATGAAACAGGCGCGCATCGTGGTGGTGGGGAGTTCCAACACCGACTTGATCGTCCAAACCGAACGCATTCCAGCGCCGGGAGAGACGGTGATGGGAGGCCACTTGACCACCGCCGCGGGCGGCAAGGGAGCCAATCAGGCGGTGGCCGCCGCCCGGCTGGGGGCTCAGGTGACCTTTGTGGCGCGGCTGGGAGCCGACGACTTCGGCAAGCAGGCGCTGCGCAAGCTTGAGGACGAGGGCATCGATTGTTCCCATGTCCAGCTCGACCCCGGACTTCCCTCGGGCGCCGCCCTGATCATCGTCGAGAAGGGGGGCCAGAACGCCATCGCCGTGGCACCGGGCGCCAACAGCGAACTGTCTCCCGGCGACGTCGACCGGGCCGGCGGGAAACTGGGCCGGGCCCAAGCCTTGCTGCTGCAGCTCGAGGTGCCTATGGAGACGGTCCGCCATGCGGCAGCTTTGGGAAGGCGCGAGGGGCTCATCGTCATTCTCAACCCGGCGCCTGCCCAAAGGCTCGAGCCGGAGTTGCTCGGTCAGCTCAGCGTCCTCACGCCCAACGAGAGCGAAGCCGAGATCCTCAGCGGACTCAAAGTGGAGGACGAGTCCTCGGCCCGGCGCGCCGCCCGGCGGATGCGCGAGATGGGAGCGTCCAGCGTGGTGATCACCTTGGGGGACAAGGGCGCCTACCTGCTCAGCGAAGACCAGGCCATGCTCATCCCCGCCCCCAAGGTAAACGCCGTCGACGCCACCGCCGCCGGCGACGCCTTCAACGGAGCCCTGGCCTGCGCCCTGGCCGACGGACTCCCCCTGTCCGAAGCCGTCTCCCGCGCCAACATCGCCGGAGCCTTCTCCGTCACCCGCCTGGGCGCCCAGCCCTCCCTCCCCACCCGCCGGGAATTGGAAGGTTTTCAGCGCGATTGACTCGTTTCGTATTCGGCCACCCATTCCTCGGGCGTTTTCCAGGGACCTCGAATGTGAGGAGCGCCTTTGAGAAAACGGTCGCCGTCTGTCACCACCAGTCCCAGTTGGCCCAGGGCTTGAGGGGCCGTGTAGCTTTCGATGAGTTTGTTGAGGACCGAGCGGGCCATGCGGTCGTCGCCGGGGGGTTCTTCCTCGCTGAGGCCCCTGAGGAAGTCGGCGATGTATCTCAGCAACTGCGGCTCCTGAAAAAAGCTCCGGTCGTCCAGGAAGTCATGCCAGAAGCGGTGCCAAACCTGGGCCCGGGTGGGATGAGTGACCAGCTCCCAGTGTAGGAACCACTGGGTCGCCTGGCTTTCCAGGGCCCGGTCGTGCTCGACGACGACCCGTCCCCATTCGGTCAGTTCAAAGGGCCGTCCCGGCAGCACCATCCCGCACTTGTGCAGCCAACTGCGGTAGCGGGCTGAATAGGCTTGCGAATACCCGAAGAACTCCCCGATCTCGCGGTGGGTAGCCTCAGGAAACCTCCTCAACCGCCCCACCATCCGCGCCATCCGCCCCCGGTGCATCCCATAGTTGCCATGAAAGAAAACAGCCATACCTCTCCATGGAACCACTGCCGGCATCTCAATTGCACCCTCCCACCGCACCCATTTCCCCCCGAAACCCCTACCCCCAGCAGGTTCCCCGGCAATTCCCATGCAACGATTAGAAGAACAGTCATGCCGCTTGCTCCGCCTCTTCAAGGGGGTAGGGACTCCGAGCCAATGAGCGAGCGTGCCCGAAGCCACGGAGGGCACCGCGTAAGGAAGGTGTCCGCGAAGATGGTCCTACTCATCGCTGTTTTTTTTCGGCGTTCCGTAGAGATAGTGGTCCAGCTCTCTGGAGTCTGGCAGCATCTCCAAGTCCTCAGGGGGGACGTCCTTCATCAGGTCGGCGATAACTTCTGAAATGTGGGGCCGGTTGCCGGGTTTGCGGTTTTGCAGTTGGCGGCGCCAGACGTTGCGCTTGATGAGCTTTTTGAGCCATTCCTCGACCGGGACCTCTTCGTGGTCGGATTCGAACTGGATGTCTTTCATCAGTTCTTCGGGCAAGTCGAGGGTCAGTTGCATTTTGAGACCTCCTTTCTGAAAGCTATGGCTGGCAGGCGGCCGCGCCGGCCACGCCTCCGGGCGCTGCATTGTACTTGCTCGATGCCTCCTTTCAGCCTTTACCAACGCTGCTCAAGGGGAGATCTACGAAGTTGGGGCCGAATAATCCTGGGAAAGGGTTGAAAAATTAGGGGCCGGCGTCGTCGAGTGTCACCCACTTTTGCCTCAAGCGTGTCTTGTCTGTAGTGGGATCAATGGCTGGAAGCTGGCACATTTTCATCAGGAGCTGCCTTATAGCGGCCCTGCTGTGGGCGGCGTTTCTCGGCAGGGCCGGGCCACTTGCAGGCGGGCAGGAGACGGGGCGGGCGATCCACTTCTGTTCCGGGCGTCCCGCCGGCAACTACAACCGGCTGGCGCAACAGATCGCCCGTCACCCCTTCATGTCCGACTTTCAACTCGAGGTCAAAACCACTCAAGGATCCTATGACAACACCGGCATGCTGCGTTCGGGGGAATGCGACATTGCGCTGGTGCAGAATGACGTAGCCGCGGCCGAGCACCTCAACGGACGCCCCTATCGAGCGCTGGCCTCACTTTACGACGAAATCGTACACGTGGCGGCTCGCCGCGAGTTGGGATTCGACCAGATAAGCGATCTCGTCTACTCCGAGAAGTCGCTGCGGATAGGAATCGGTGAGCTAGGCAGCGGTTCCGCTTCACACGCCTTGATGATACTCGACGAGTTGAATCTGCTAAGCCGCAAGGCGGAAGGGCCGCCTTGGGAAACTCTCTACATCCGCCTGGGCGAAGCCCTCGAAGAACTCAGATTCCGCAACCTCGACGTGGTCTTCGTGACCTCCGCCGTTCCGGTCACCTCGCTGGTGGAAGCCTCTCAGCAAGACATGATCACCTTGCTGGAAATCGACCAGAACATCATCCAGAGCCTGAGAAGCAAGCAGCCTTACTTGAGCCTTTGCGAGATCCCCTACGATGTCTACTCGGGAAAGCGCAATATCGCTTCCCTGGGCCTCAGGGCGTTGCTGGTCCTGGGGCGTGAGGTGCCGGCGGACGTCGTGGCGCCTTTGCTCGAAGCTGTTTACGATCTGCCGGGCCACGAGGGACTCCCGTTCCTGGCTGACCTGACGCCCCTGACAGGGCTATCCGACATCACCATTCCAATCCACCCGTCTTCACGGCGCTACCACGAAGAGCATCGGGCCGAACTGGCAAGGCTGGTCCAGGAATATAAGGACTACTTGATGCCAGTCATCATTCTGTTGATTCCATTCCTGCTGCTGCGTTCCCGGACTGCACTCTTTATCCATCAGTTTACGCTGGGGCGCATCCTGGTTTTGCTGGTCTGCGTGTGGCTGGGCGGGGCTTCCACCATGTTCATCGTCGAAGGGTCAAAGAACAGCGCCTTCGATTCTTTCGGCAAGTCAGCCATCGCCATCCTCCATTACCTGTTCAGCGGACTCGAGTCCAAGTATCCCATCACGCCCGCGGGAACGGTGGTTTCCATCCTCATCCTGAGTTTGGGTGCGGCGGTGGTCGCGCTCTTCACCGCCACCATCGTTTCGATTTTGGTGGAGCAAGCCTTCGGGATACAGCGGCTGAGAACCAAACCCCGCCTTTTCAAGTTGCGCGATCACGTCATCATCGCCGGCTGGTCGAAACGGAGCGAGCGTCTAATCCGTCACTTGCGCAGCGGCGACCTTGCCAAAAAACCGCCCATCGCGGTCATCACCTCGGACTCATCGAAGACCACTGTCCGCAACCGCCATCACTTCAAAAACGTATGGGTCGTGGAAGGCAGGCCATGCCAAAAGTCCACTCTGGCCAGGGCCAATGCAACCACGGCCAAGTTCGCCCTGCTGCTCAGCGACGATCCCGGCAGCGAGGAATCGGAGCTGCAAAACGTGGCCAGCACACTGGCCATCGAGGCCCTGAAGCCGTCCGTATACACCATGGCCGAGGCCAACAGCCACAAAACCGAAGAGCACCTGAAGTCCTGCCGGGTCAATCAAGTCGTCAATGTCAGCGATCTCTCAGAGAAACTCGTGAGCCAATCGGTGATTACTCCCCGCGTCATGGGCGTCTATGACGAACTGCTGACTTTTGCCCGGCAGTCGCAAGAGATTTACTTCCTGCCCCTCAACCGGGATCTGGCGAACTCGACCTTCGGCCAGATTCAGCGTCAGCTTCCCCGTTCGCGGGACGCCATCGCAGTAGGATTCCGCCGGAACAGGGTGCAAATCGTACTGAACCCGCGCAAGTTCCCGGAATCGAACGACCATCCGGGAGCCCATACCCGACTCAGCCCCGAGGACGAACTCATCATCATGGCCGACACGGCCTCGGCTCTGCGAAAGCCGGCTTGGCAGAGGCTTTGGCGGAAACTGCGGAAAGAAACCAGCGGAGGGAAAGTCATGTCAACCATCGATCAGCTTCAACTCCCCAAACGGTCAATAGAAAGGCAGGACATAAGAATCGGCATTTGCGGCTGGAACCCCGGTTCTCGGGACATCATTACCCAGTTGCAGGCTCCGATTATTCGACGCCGCTACAGGTATTCCTTCAAAGTTATCTGCCCCATGACCGCTCCCGGCGTGGCTGAGTCCGATAAAAGCGGCGCGCCTGAAGATGTCAGCTTTGTATTCGGAGATCCCCTCAAGCGAGAGGTCCTGAAAAACGCGGGAGTGGAGGACTTCAGGACCCTGGTCATCCTGGCTGATCGAAGCTCGCGCGAAGCTGCCAAATACAGCGACCACCGAAGTCTGATGGTGGCTCTCGCGGCCAGGGATCTTAAAGGAGACATTCACTTGGTGGTCGAGGTGCTGGAATCCGAGAACCGGGAGCACTTCGAACGGCTCAAGAACGCCGAGATCGTCTCGGTCGAGGATCTTGCTGAAAAAATCATGGCTCAAAGCGTCATCAGTCCGGGCATCACCGAGGTCTTCGAGCGACTCCTCACCGCCTCCATGGACAGCAACGAGATTTACCTCACGCCTGTGCCGGAGGAGTGGCTGGGATGCAAGTTTCGAAATCTCTACCAGAAAATCGTCGATTCAAGGGAAGAAGTCTGTCTGTTGGGTTACGAGTCCCTGACTTCTGCCGGCGAACGAGTCCTAGTGCTGAATCCCAGCCGCGACCGACGCATGCGCAGGGGAACAGTCAACTGGCAGCAATACGAGTTTAAGGAAGGAGATTCCTTGATCCTCATGGCCTACGAACTTCCCGACTGGTAGGTCGCTCTGTCCTAGGGATCGTAACGTTATCTGCGTTGAGTTGGCGCGACAGCGCAAGGGCGCGTTCGTGCCCAGCGTCTCGAGGCTCGGTGAGAGCGATCCAGTGAAAGGTATCGGGGAAGAGCACCCCAGCCTCAATCATGAGTTCCTCTTCGGGGTGCCGTAAATGTAGTGGTCGTGTTCGCTCGCTCCGTCTCTGGGGTGCTTGGCCAATTCCTCGGGAAATGCGTCCTTCATGTTCTCAAGGATGAGTTCCGCGATGTGGGGGCAGTTGCCGCGCATGCGGTTTTGCAGTTGGCGGCGCCAGACGTTGCGCTTGATGAGCTTCTTGAGCCATTCCTCGACCGGGACCTCTTCGTGGTCGGCTTCGAATTGGACGTCTCTCATCAGTTCTTCGGGCAAGATCGATGGTCAGCTTCATTTGGGTTCTCTCCTAGCCCGGTCCGCCGTCGAAGAGGAGCCGGAAACCTTCCTGGGCGAAGTGGCGGTCGTTGGTCAGGACGGCGGTGACGCCGCGTTTGCGCATGGTTAGCATGGCGATGCAGTCGGTGAGGCTGTAGTGCTTGTCCAGGCGGGCCTGGAAGTAGTCGAGACCGGCCAGGAAGGTCTCCCGATCTTGGGGGACAACGTCAATGACAGGGTCGTTGAGGATACTCCTGACACTTAGGGCCACCCGTAGTCTCACATGGGCGGGCGTCGCCGAGAAGTAAGCCAAATACTCGACCAGCACCTCATCAGTTGTCAGGAGACTGGCATCCGTCATGCTCTCCCTTAGGCTGCAGGCGCCAGCATGAGCTGGATCTGTGGGCTTGGCTAGGGCGATCCAGTAGAAGGTGTCCGCGAAGATGGTCCTACTCATCGCTGTTTCTTTTCGGCGTTCCGTAAAGATAGTGGTCAAGCTCTCTGGGGTCTGGCAACATCTCCAAGTCCTCAGCGGGCACGTCCTTCATCAGGTCGGCGATAACTTCTGAAATGTGGGGGCGGTTGCCGGGTTTGCGGTTTTGCAGTTGGCGGCGCCAGACGTTGCGCGCGATGAGCTTTTTGAGCCATTCCTCGACCGAAACCTCTTCGTGGTCGGCTTCGAATTGGACGTCTTTCATCAGTTCTTCGGGCAAATCGAGGGTCAGTTGCATTTGGGACCTCCTTTCTAAGAGTTGTGGGCGCAAGGCGGTCGCGCCGGCCACGCCCCCGGGCGGTGCATTGTACTTGCTCGATGCCTCCTTTCAGCTTCTACTAACGCTCCTCAAGGGGAAATCTACGAAGATGGGCGCGAATAATCCGGGAAAAGGGTTGAGAAATGGGAGTGCTCTGGTCGAAGGATCCCGATGACCGGCGGCACTGGGAGCTCATTGCCGTCAAAAGGGCTAACCGACCGCAAGGCGGAGTGTCTTAGAGAAAAGGCAAACGGACCAACCATTCGACGGCGAGTTTCGTCACACTGGATATGGTTCGGTTGGCGCCAGGCGTGGAGAAGGAGGAGTGAGGGCATGACGGCATTTTGGCAAGACGTGAAGTTGTCGCTGCGTTGGATGTTGCGCAAGCCGGGTTTCACCCTGATGATCACGGGCATGCTGGCGCTGGGGATCGCCGGCAACACGGTCATCTTCAACATCTACAGCGGACTCTTCATGCGTCCCCTGCCGCTGCCCGCTCCCGAACGGCTGGTCGACCTGGACGAGAAAGCCCCTCAGTGGAACCTGGAATACGTGGGCATTTCCGACCCGGACTTCCACGTCTGGCGGCGTGACAACCAGACCTTCGAGCTGATTTCGGTGTGGGACGATTCCACCTTCAACCTGGCCACCGAAGGCGACGCCGAGCGGGTGCGCGGACTGGAGACCACCCACGACCTGGCGGCGCTGCTGGGCTACCGCCCGGTGCTGGGACGCAATTTCACTCCTGAAGAAGACCAGGTGGGCGGCGAGAAAGTCGTGCTCTTGAGCCACGGCATGTGGCAGCGCCTTTACGGCGGACGCGAAGACGTGCTGGGCGAGACCCTGAGACTCGACGACACCCCCTACGAAATCATCGGCGTGCTGCCCAGAGAAGCCGTCTTCCCCGACGCCGTCGACCTGTGGATACCGCTGCAGTCCGACCCCACCTCCCAGGACGGCTGGTACCTGGACGGCATCGGACGCCTCAAGCCGGGCGTCACCATCGAGCAGGCCCGCCAGGACCTGACCCGCGTCCACAAGGGCCAGGTCGAGCAGCGTTCGGTCAACGACATCACCTCGCCCCGCCTGACGCCGCTGCGCGAGCGCTATCTGGGCGACGTGCGGGCCGTGACCATGCTGCTTCTGGGAGCGGTGGGACTTGTGCTGCTGATCGCCTGTGCCAACGTGGCCGGGCTGATGCTGGCCCGCGGCGCCTCGCGGACGCGCGAAATGGGCATCCGCCTCTCGCTGGGCGCCAGCCGCACGCGCATCATGCGCCAGTTGCTCACCGAAAGCCTGCTCTACTCGCTCTTGGGCGGTGTCCTCGGCGGACTGGCCGGCTGGGCCGGACTGCGCGCTGTGGTGGCCCTGATGGCGGACCGCATGCCCGCATGGGTGGCCTTCAGCTTCGACTGGCGCTTCCTGCTCTTTTTCGTGGCCGTGCTGCTCTCAACGGCGGTGCTCTTCGGACTCATGCCCTCCTTTCAGTCGACCCGCCTCAACGTGCAGCAGGTGATCCGCGACTCGGCCCTGCGGGCGGGCGCTTCGGCAGGCGGACGGCGCACCCTCAACGGACTGGTGGTGGCCGAACTGGCGCTGGCCTTCGTGCTGCTGATCGGGGCCGGACTGCTTTTCCGCACCTTCGCCGGACTGCAAGAGGTCGATCCGGGATTTCAGGTGTCCAACATCCTCACCTATGGCGTTTCCCTATCTCCCCAGAGGCATTCCGAGGACGAACAGATCCGGGCCTTTTTTCAGGAATTGATCGAACGCAGCAAGGCCCTTCCCGGAGTCGTCTCGGCGGGCGCCGTCTCATCCACGCCGCTGGGAGGCCACTGGGGCAATTTCTTCGAAGCCGAGGGAGCGCCCGAACGCGGCGAGGACGAAGCCAATCCAGTGGTCCTCTTCAGGGTAGCCACCCCCGATTACTTCGAAACCATGGGCATCCGCGTGAAATCCGGACGCTGGTTCGAGGAGAGCGAAGGCCTTGAGGAAAACGAGGTGGTGGTGATCAACGAGAGCATGGCCCGCCTCCACTGGCCCAATCAGGATGCCGTAGGCAAACGCATCCGGGGCGGGGGCGGACGCGACTGGATGACGGTGGTGGGCGTGGCCCACGACACCAAGCACTATGGACTGGACCAAGACATGAGACCGGGCGTCTTCGTGCCTTTCCGGCAATTCAGCATCCCTCGCATGACCATGGTGCTGCGCACCTCGGTCGATCCCAACACCCTGGTCGAGCCCTCGCGCCGGCTGGTGCGCGAACTCGACGCCTCACTGCCCATCTACAATGTGGCCACCATGGCCGAAAGGCTGGACCGCTCGCTCTATATCCGCCGGGCCTATTCCTGGGTCTTCGGACTCTTCGCTGCAGTGGCGCTGATCTTGGCACTGGGCGGCGTCTACGGAGTGATCTCCTACGCCGTCAGCCAGCAGACCCACGAAATCGGCATCCGCATGGCGCTGGGCGCCCGCCGCGCCCACGTCATGGGACAGGTTCTGGGCAACGGACTCAAGCTGCTGGCGGTGGGACTGGTCTTGGGCCTTGCCGGCGCCATGGCCGCCGGAGAACTGATGTCGGGCCTGCTGCTCAACGTCAGCTCCCTGGACGCCGTCACCTACGGCGCCGTAACGCTGCTGCTGGCCCTGGCCGCCACCTTGGCCACCCTGGCCCCCGCCCGCCGCGCCGCCACCATAGACCCCCTCCTGGCCCTGCGCCAGGACTGACCTGCGGGTGCCTAAACGCGTAACGGGGGGAATTCAGGACTCCTGGCGGGCCAGTTCTTCGGCTTTTTCTTCCCACTTCCAGTAGAGGTCGGTTAACTGCCGATCGACTTGGGCGTGGGACTGAGAGAGCTCCTGGAGATCTTCGTAGGACCGTTGAGGGTCTTGGAGGAGATCTTCGAGACGGGATTTTTCCGATTCCAGATGGGCCACTTTGGCTTCCAGGTTCTCGACCTCCCGGCGCATTTTGCGAAGGCGGTTCTTGGAGAGTTTCGACTTGGGCGCTGAGTTGACGCGGTCAGGCTGAGCAGCCTTGGTCACGTCCCGCGCTGGTCTCCCGTTTCCCGCCGCCAGAGGGTCGTCGTAGTGGAGGTCGCTGAGGGACTTGAGGGGGTGCAGGCCGCCGTCGTGAAGCCAGTAGAACTGGTCGACCACGTTGCCCAGGAAGTAGAGATCGTGGGAGACCACCAGCAAAGTGCCCTTGTAGGTGGAGAGCATCCGTTCCAGGGCCTCGCGGCTGGCGATGTCGAGGTGGTTGGTGGGCTCGTCCATGATGAGGACGTTGGCCGACTCGTAGACCAGTCCCGCCAGGGCCAGACGACTGCGCTCGCCTCCGCTGAGAGCTCCCAGAGGCTTTTCGATGTCGTTGCCCCGGAAGAGAAAGAGAGCCGCGAAGTTGCGCAGTTCTTCGTCGGTGGTGCGGGGGTCGAGCCGGCGCAGGACGTCGTAGACGGTCTCGTCCCTGTTGCCCAACTCGGGCTCCTGAGAGTAGTAGGCCAGGTCGTTGTTCGGTCCCCACTCGAAGTCGCCGTCAAGCACGGGCAGGTCGCCCGCCAGGGTTTTGAGCAAAGTGGTCTTGCCGCTGCCGTTGGAGCCCACCAGCCCCAGGCGCTCACCCCGCCGGACGCTCAACGACACGCCGCGCAGCACCGTCTTGGACGGGTAGCCCAGATCGGCATCTCGCAAAGTGAAGGTCTGGGCCCCGCCCCGGCGTCCTTCCGATATCTTGAGGTGGAGGACGGCATCGTCCCGCTGGGGCGCCTCCAGCCACTCGGTCCTTTCCAGCTTCTTGCGGCGCGACTGGGCCTGCTTGGTCTTCTGCCCGTAGATGTTGCGCCGGATAAAGTCCTCGGTCTTGGACTTCCATTCCTGCTGCCGCTGGTACTCGGCCTCGCGCTGGGCCATGCGCTGCTCGCGCTCTTTGCGCGCCTTGCTGAAAGAGCCCGAGTAGAGATGCAGCCGCTTGCCTTCCAGCTCCCAGGTCCGGTCGGTGACGTCGTCGAGAAAGCGGCGGTCATGGCTGACCACGATGTAAGCTTCGGGCAGTCCCCGCAGATACTCGGTCAGCCACAGGATGGCCTTAAGGTCGAGATGGTTTGTGGGCTCGTCGAGCAGCAGCAGATCGCTGGGAGAGAGCAATGTCTGAGCCACCAGCAGGCGGTTTTTCTGTCCTCCCGAGAGGCGTTCCCAGGGAGCGTCGACCAGGTCCTTGGGGAAGCCGATGCCCAGCAGTACGGCCTCGGTGCGGGCCTCGTAATCGTATCCGCCGTGGAGGTGAAGCCGGCTGCGCAACTGGTCGTATTCGCGGGCCAACTGCTCGGACAGCTCACCCCCGGCCATGTCGTGCTCGAGCTGGGCGACCCGCTCTTCCATCTGGCGGAAGTGCTCGAAAACGCGCAGAGCCTCCTGGCGCACGCTGTTGCCGGGCTGGAAATCGGGAATCTGCGCGATGCGCCCCACTTCCAGCCCGGAGGAGCGGCTGACGCGTCCCTGGTCGGGTTTCTCCTTCCCCTCGATCAGGTCGAAGAGGGTGGTCTTGCCGGTGCCGTTGCGTCCGATCAGACCGATGCGCTCACCTTCGTTGCACTGGGCCGTGACTTCGCGGAAGAGCAACTGAGTGCCGAACTCTTTGGCGACGTTGTCTAGACGGAAAATCATGGAAACGCGTCAGGAACCGGCTTGCAGTTGCCGGCGGCGCATTTCGTAGAAGGGGTCGCCTTCCCGCCACTGCATCATATCCTCGGCATTGCCCACCCGCTCGATCACCTTCATGGTGAATTCCATCAGTTGCAGCGCCCCCGTCAGCGGCCACTCGGGATCGAACTCGTCGCTGGGCTGATGATAGTGGTTGGCAACGTAGTCCTCCATCAACTTCCTGCCCCAATCGTCAGGCTTGTCGCGGAACTGCAATCCCATGTCGAGATAGACCGAAGGGACGCCCACCTTGACGAAGTTGAAATGGTCGGAACGGAAGTAATAGCCCTTCTCCGGAGAAGGATCGGGGGAGAGGGTCATCTCCATTTCCCCGGCCACCTGCTGCACCAGCGGCTCCAGGGTGGAGCGCTCGGCGCCCATGGCCACGATGTCCTCGGCCGGTCCCCACACGTTGACGCCGTCGATGTTGATGTTGGCCTGAGTTTCGGAAAGCGGAACGAGCGGGTTCTGGGCGTAGTATTGAGATCCCAGCAATCCCTGCTCTTCGGCCGTGACGGCGGCGAAGATGACGCTTCGCTTGGGCCGGCGCTCGTGAGGCCAGGAGACCATCACCCGGGCCATTTCGAGGAGAGCCGCCGTACCCGAGGCATTGTCGAAGGCCCCGTTGTAGATGAGATCGTCCTGGTTGCGGAAGTCGACCGTGGCCTCGGCCTTGCCCAGGTGATCGTAGTGGGAAGTGACGATCACCACCTGCTCCTTGAGTTCGGGATCGGACCCTTCAAGCTTGGCCAAGACGTTGGGGGCCTCGGCCCTGCGGATGGCGTTGTCGAAAGCCACCGAGACCTTGAAAGGCAGGTCGATGGGCTCGAATTCGGGGGAGGACGCCTTCTCGCGGGCTTCCTGGAAGCTGCTTCCGGCCGCTTTCAGGAGTTCGTCGGCACGCTGGTTCTTGATCCACGACTCGAAGCGGGTGCTCTTCTCGCCCTGAGCCGGCAGCGACATTTGCTCTCCCGTCCAGGAATTGACCACCACGCCCCAGGGGTAGCCGGCCATCTCGGTTTCGTGGATGAGCATGACGCCCACGGCTCCCCGGCGGGCGGCTTCCTCCAGCTTGTAGGTCCAGCGTCCGTAGTAGGTCAGGGCCTTGCCGCCGAAATGGGTGGGATCGTCGGAAGGCGGGTCGTTGACCAGCATGAGCAGCACCTTGCCCTCGACATCGTGCCCCTTGTAATCGTCCCAATGGGCCTCGGGAGCGTTGACGCCGTAGCCGACGAAGACCAAATCGGCATCGGAAACCTCGATGCGCTCTTCTTCGACTCCCGCCCAGGCCACCGCGTCCTGAGGCATCCGCAGGCTGTGCCGGGCCGCGCCGCCGATCTCGAGGGTCAGGTCGGAGGAAGCCGTCATGCCAACCAGCGACACCTGCTGATAAAAGGAGTCGCCGTTGACGGGCTGCAGTCCGAAGGCCTGGAACTTGTCCCGGATGTATTCGGCCGCCTTGCTGCCTCCGGGCGTTGCCGGGGCTCGTCCCTCGTATTCGTCGCCAGAAAGGGTTCGCAGGTATTCCGAATAGCTTTCTTTGGAAAGCGTCTCGGCTGGTTCAGACGTCTGGCAGGCCCAGGCCAGAAGGGCCAACAGGGCCGTCAGGGCCAATACTCGATAAACAGATGTCGCTGGATTTCTTGCCATGAGGGTCTCTTCCCTTGGATTCCCGGCGCTTGTCAACGCAGGTACTTACTTTCGATGTCCATGATCTTGTCGACGCGGCGGCCATGGCGCGCCTCGCCGTAAGGGGTTTCCAGCCAAGTGCGGACGATGGTTTCCATGGCTTGGCTCGAAATCATGCGTCCGCCCAGGGTGAGCACGTTGGCGTAGTTGTGCTGACGGCTGTTGCGGGCCGTGGCCTCGTCGTAACAGAGGGCCGCCCGCACGCCCGGCACCTTGTTGGCCGCCATGCAGGATCCGATGCCGGCACCGTCCACCATGATGCCCCAGCGGCAGCGTCCCTGCGATACGGCCAGCGCCACCTGGTAGGCCACCTCGGGATAGTCGGCGGGGGACTCGTCGAAAACCCCCACGTCATGCACTTCATGGCCCAGTTCCCGCAGCAGCTTCTTGACCTCTTCCTTCATGGCGAAGCCGCCATGATCGGCGCCCAGGGCGATGGTGCCGCCCGTCGACTCTTGCAGGGTGATGGAGCGCTTTTCAGCCGCCTCGCGCGCCAAATCGGTAACGACGGCTCCCGCCGGTACGGAAAAAGTCCCGCCCTCGGGCACGTCCCGCAAGTCCTCTTCAAGAATGATCTTGGCCATGAAAACCCCTCCGGCGCTAGTGACAAACCACTCGATTCTACCACCCCGCCGGAAGCGCCATGATTATACTCAAAATCTTGGGAATAAACCGCTGACCCGCCACCATTTCATAAAGGTGAAGGGAGATCAAGACGAATGATACGCACCACATCTCGCATGAGCAAAGAGATGGCCAACATGGACAAGTTGTGGCACCTCAAGCAATGCCCGCTGCTGGAGGGTCTGAAGGACGATGACGTCACAGCCGTGGCCGGGATCTGCAAGGACCGGATATTCGCCAAAGGCGACACCCTTTTCGAACGCGGCCAGGCCGCTAACCAGATCTACATCATCTTCCGCGGCAGCGTGCGGTCGGCGGTGGGCAGCGAGGGCGGCAAAGAACGCATCGTGGGCTTTTTCAAGACGGGCGACATTCTGGGAGAGAATATCCTCGGTCCCCGGCCGGCCCATCAATCGGAAGCCACCGCTCACGAGGAATGCTGGGTGGGAGTGCTCTCGCGTCAAGCCTTCGTGACGTTGCTGACCGAGCGTTCCAGTCTGGCTCTCAACTTCATCCGCATCCTCAGCCAGAAGCTGGGCGAGGCGCGCGAAGACATCAAGTCGCTGAGCTTCATGGGAACCGAGGAACGCCTGGCCCAAACCCTCATCAAGCTGGGCGCCAGCCACGGCAAGGATATCGTCTCCCAGGACTGCGTGCGCAAGCTGCGTTTCCCCCTCTCCCACGAGCATCTGGCCCGCCTGATCGGGGCCAACCGTCCTCATGTGTCGACCATCATGTCGGGATTCCGCAAGAAGGGATTCATCGAATACCAGGGACGCAAGCTGCTTATCAACATGAAGCGGATGGCCACCTTGACCGACGCCATCGACAGCAAGGCGAGGACTCTTTGTTGAGGATTCTCAGGAGGATGCGTCACAAGGTCTTTTGGACGCCAAAGAGAAAGGACGCTAGAATCATGACGTGATACCGGGTCGAAACCGACGGGCCGTTTTTCGCGAGGAAGCCCTGCCTCATCGGGAGGCTCTTTATCGGGCCGCCCTGGGCATGATGCGAAATCCCACGGTCGCCGAAGACCTGGTGCAAGAAACCTACCAGGAGGCCTGGAAGTCGTTCCACGGATATCAAGCCGGCAGCGACTGCAAAGCCTGGCTCTTCCGCATTCTCTTCCGCATTCGAAGCAAGCACCTGCGCAAGCAGGGACGCTTTCAGTGGGTGGAGGTGGAGGACGTTTCCGAAGAACGCCTGGCCGTCGAGCCCGCCGGAACACGTCAACTGGAAAACCAAGAAATACTCAGCATCATCCAGTCCCTGCCCGAGCATTACCGCACGGTTCTGCTCTTGGCCGACGCCGAGGGGTTTACTTATCAGGAAATCGCCCACATTACCGAATTGCCGCTGGGAACGGTGATGTCGCGTCTCAACCGGGGACGCAACATGTTCCGCAAGAAGTTCCTGCAGGCCTGCCGGGACGATGACCGGGCCGGCGGGGCGGGATAACGGGGCTAACTTAGTTGGAGAACGAACAGCAGAGCAAAGCGAGATCGGCAATCATCGCCATTGTTAAATAGTCGACTGCATGCTCTCCCGGCCCCAAGTTAGAGTGATTGAGACATGACACGTTACCAACCCAAGGACTGCAGCAGGACCCTTCAGCTCCTCGATGACTTCATCGCCGGAGAGCTGTCGGTGGAGTCCAACCGCGACCTGCTCAGCCACTTGGAGTCCTGCTCCGCCTGCACCGCGGAACGGCAAAGCCGGGAAGAAACGCGCCAGTCGGTGCGCCGCGCCTGGGAGTCTCAACCGGTACCCGAAGGGCTGCAGGAGCGCATCCTGGACGGACTCGACAGCCCGCCGGGAATGATGCGCTACCTGAGCCGGGCGGCCGCCCTTCTCATCGCCACTCTGGCCCTTTACGCACTGTGGCAGTTCTACCCGCTCAGCGTTGAAGCCGTCGATCACTACTACCAGGCCCTGCGCGATCATTTCAAGTGCTCGAGCGACCCTGGAGAGCACGGCCAACTGCCGGTACTCCCTTCCAACCCCGCTTGGGGCGAAGCCTTGGCCGAACTGCCTGGGGAGTACTCGCTGGGCATGGCCCACTTCTGCCAGGCCGAGGGCGTTTCCTTCATTCATTACCCCTTCCTGACCCGCGACGGGGAGCACCGGATTTCAATCGTGCTGGAAGTTCGCCGCGACGGGCAACAATTGGCCTCCCGCGAGGACTTGGCCCGCCAGGTCATCGCTTCCCTCGACGTCAACGTCTTCAACCACCCGGAGGCCACCGTCATCGCCGCCGAAGATGAGGACTTCTTCATTTATCTGGTCAGCGAAGACACCGATCAGGAACTGCTTGCGGCATGGACCGAGGCCCTGATGCCACGCCTGAAAAGCCTTCTCTAAGCCGCCCCGTCCCTCCCTCCGTTCTCAAGATTTCTCGCCCAATGACCGTGCTGGCGTGCGAAAATATAGAATACAAAAACCTTGGAGTTTGTAGCCGCTTCGCCCGCGGCTGCAACACCTCGCCAGTATCGGGAGGTCGGGAGGAGAAAGAACGACCATGGACCGTCCGCGAGATCGACGCCAAGCTTCACGGCAGGAACTCAAGCGCAACTTGCTGCCCCTGCTGGGTCTGATCGGATTGGTCTTCGCCGTGGCGCTGCTGCCGGCAGGCGTCCTGTGGTTCTTCGGCGGCGTCGGGGTCGGGAGCGGCTCGGGCGGAGACGGTTCCGGCACGTCCCCGGCTAAGGCCGGCGGCGCAGCCGGTTCAAGCATCCGCGGGGGGGCTTCCGAGAGACCCGACGACATCACCTTCGAGAGCGGCGATGCCGTTCTGGCGGGCGACTTGATCCTGCCCGAGGGCAGCGGGCCTTTCCCAGCCGTGGTGGCCGTCCACGGGTCGGGACGCAGCACCCGGCGCGTGATGCGGCGGGTCGCCGAGGCTCTGGTTCCGCGCGGATTCGCCGTGCTCATCTACGACAAGCGCGGCGTGGGACGCTCTTCAGGCCTCTACAGCGGCGTCGGTCCCGCCAACAGCGAGCATATGCTGGGACTCCTGGCCCAGGACGCGCTGGCAGGCGTGCGCTTGCTGGCCAGTCATCCCAGGATCGACCGCGCACGCATTGGACTGGTGGGCGTCAGCCAAGCCGGCTGGATCATCCCCAAGGCCGCATCTCAGTCCCCATTGGTGGCTTTCGCCGTCATCGTCTCGGGACCCACGGTGACGGTGGGAGAGGAAATCTACTACAGCGATTTGACCGGAGACGACGCGGGGCGCCCCACCACGCTGACGGATGAGGAGATCCAGGAGCGCCTGGCCCGATACCAGGGGCCGGACGGGTTCGATCCCCTCCCCTCGCTGCGCATCATGAAGGCTCCGACCCTGTGGCTGCTGGGGGAGAAAGACCGCAGCATCCCCATACCCGAATGCCTGGCTCACCTCGACGAACTCATCGAGCAGGGCCAGCCCTTCCGCTACAAGGTCTATCCCGGCGCCAACCACGGCCTTCGCCTCCCCGACGGCACCCGCATCGACTACTGGGACGAGGTGGAAGGGTTCATCCGGGAAACGTGGGAGTGACGTTCGAAGCTCGACATTCGAATGTCGATCCGTTAAGAACAACCAACAGGCTGGCGGTCGAGGACTTCCTGATAGTACTCCTCGTACTTGGGCACGACCTTGTCGATGGAGAAAACGTCGACGGCCGTGCGGCGGGCGTTTTGGGCGTAGCGGGGGAGGTTGTCGGGGTGGAGGATCTCCAGCGCTTTGGCGGCCATCTCGTCAACGTCGCCCAGGCGGCACAGGTATCCGTTGCTGCCTGGAGTCACAACCTCGGGAAGTCCGCCCACGTCGGTAGCCACAACCGGCACCTCGCAGGCCATGGCTTCCAGCGCCGCCAACCCGAAGCTCTCGGTTTCCGAGGGCAGCAGCATGAGGTCGCAGATGGAGAGGTAGCTTTCCACCATCCCCACCATTCCCATGAAGAAGATCTTCTTTGAGAGCCCCAGTTGCTTGGCCAGGTATTGGGCCTTGGAGCGTTCCACGCCGTCGCCCATCATGAGCAGGACGGCCGGCACCTGGCGCTGCACCTGCTCAAAGACCCGGATGACGTCCTCGACGCGCTTGACGGGACGGAAGTTTGAGGTATGCACCAGCACCTTCTCGCCGTTGGGCGCGAAGCGCGAGCGCAGTTCGGGAGAGTCCATGCGGCGCACCCTCTCCACGTCGACGAAGTTGGGAATGGTGCGGATGTCGCAGTCGCAGAACTCCTCCAAGGTGGCCTGACGCAGGAACTCGCTGACGGCCGTGACGCCGTCGCTCTGTTCGATTCCGAAGCGCGTGATGGAAAGGTAGGAGTGGTCTTTGCCCACCAGGGTGATGTCGGTGCCGTGCAGGGTGGTGATGACCGGCAGGCAGCGCGGACGCATCATCTCGCGGGCCAGGTATCCGCTGATGGCGTGGGGAATGGCGTAGTGGACGTGGAGAAGGTCGAGGTCATGGCTTGAAGCCACGTCCACCATCTTGGTGGCCAGCGCCAAATCGTAGGGCACGTACTCGAAGAGGGGGTAGTTCATGGGCTCCACTTCGTGGAAGAAAACGTTGTCGCCCAGCTCCATCAAGCGGTTGGGCAGCGACGAGCTGATGAAGTGAACCGTGTGTCCCCTGCGGGCCAATTGTTGTCCCAGTTCGGTGGCCACGATGCCGCTGCCGCCGTAGGTGGGATAACAGGTGATGCCGATTTCCATATGCCTCACCCCGTCCTTGTCTTCGAACTCCTTGCCCCTCTCTCACGCCGCAAGTCCTCTGCACGTTGCAATTTTTCCGTGGAAAGAGGGGCATTTGAACGCACGGTTGTTATGATGCCTGTGCCAGGCCGAAGGATTCAGGCGCGCCGACGCCGCCACACCCACAGGCCGGCCAGCAGAGGCAACAAGGGAAGTCCGGCCAGCAGCGTCCAACGCAGCGCGCGCAGCCCGCCCAGGGTGATGCGGAATCGCCGGTCCACCTCGCTGCGCGGGGGGATCTTGAGGGATTCGGCATCGCCCATCAGCCACTGCACGGCCAGCACGAAAAAGTCTCCCGAGCGGTACTCCCCGAAGTAGGCGTTGGCAGCGAAATCGGAGTCGCCCACCAGCAGCAGGCGGGAAGGGGGAAGCGAAGCCGCCGCGGCCACGAAGTGAGGGCCTCGGCGGTCCTCCTCGGAATCAAAAGAGTATGGTGCGGTATTCACTTCGCTTTCGCTCCAACTGCGGGGAGAGGTGGAGGCCAGCCCATAAGTGCCGTACCCCAGCCGGCTTTCCCTTCGCTGCACGCTTTGGGCCCGCGGGAAGACCAGGTAGTTGCCATAGATGGGCCGGGTCACGGGATGAGCCCGGTCGACGATGGCCAGGGGTGCGATGGAGCCCAGGACGGGAGAGGCCGCCGTTTCGTCCAGCAGCAGGTCTCCGCCCAGGGCCAGTCCGTAGGCCCCCAGGAAGTCATCCATGCGGAAGTCGGTGAGCGGGTCGACCATGATCATCAGGCATCCGCCGTTGTCGAGGTAATCGCGCAGCAGGTCGGTTTCACGGGGCTGAAAGTCCACCTGAGGGCCCGCCGCGATGAGGACTCGCGCGTCCTCGGGCACGGCCTGGACTTGCATCAGCGAGAGGGTGCGGACCTGATAGCGTTGGGCCCGCAGGGCATCGGCGGCCATGCGGAAGCCTTCGGCGCGCAGGTCGTCCAAATCACGCTCTCCGTGTCCCACCAGGAAATAGGCGGCTTTGGTCTCGACCTGGGTGACTTGCAGCACCCCTGCCGTGATGCGTTCTTCGTTGTCGGGACGCCACTGCTGATTGGGGAAGAGGAGGTCGAGCCTATGGCGTCCCAAATCGCTTTCCAGCACGGCCTGAGTCGGGGATTCGATACCGTGTTCGCGCGCCAGCGCGGGTTCCTGCTGAGGGTCGACGATGCGGTACGTCCATTGAGGATAGGCGGCCCGGTACTGCTCCATCAGGTGGCGCAGCGCCTGCACCGCCTGGGGATCGCGGATGAAGGCCAACAGATGCAAAGGCCCCTGGGAATTCTCCAGCACCGTCAGACTTATCGGCGAAAGCGAGTTGAGCCGGGCCTGGCTGAAGTCGAGGCGACGGTAGTTATGGGCGCTGGCCAGATTGACGAGCAGGAACAGGATCAAGGAGAGGACCGCCCAGGCCAGCGCGCTCAGTTGGGCTTCGGCCGCCCGCCGCGGAGCCCTCAGGCCGCCGCTCAGCAGGCCCAGCAGCAACAGAGCCGTCCCGGCCGCGAAGACGTAGAGGATGGGGCCGTCGAACCGGCCCGAGGTCAAGGATCCCGCCGAGCTGCTCAAGAGCAGGGCCAAAGCCAGGTAGAGGATGGGGCGGCGCAGGGATTTCATGGCTCACGTCCTCCATCTGCGCTGGTGCAGCGAAAGCCCCGTCAAGGCCAGACCCAGTCCGGTCAGCGAGAGCCAGTAGATCAGGTGGCGGGTGTCTAAAACGCCGTAGGTGAAGTCGTTGAAATGGTGGGCCAGCGATGCATAGCGGAAGAGGTCCTGAGCCGCCGAGGGCAGCGGCCAGGGAAAGGAAGCCAGCAACCACAAGATCGTCAGCAGGACGAAGCCCAGCACGGCCGAGAGCAACTGGCTTTCCGTCAAGGAGGAAACGGCCAGCGTGAGCGAGAGCATGGCGGAAGCCAGCAGCAGCAGCCCCAGCGGAGCCAGCAAGGCCGAGGTCCAGGGCAGCGGCGGCGAACTGAGTCCCGCCAGCAGCAGGGAGAGCCCGAAGGCCGGAGCCGTCATGAGCAGCAGGAAGAGCAGGGCCGCCAGGTACTTGCCGAGAGCGATCTGAAGGGCCGAGAGGGGAGAGGTGAGGAGCAGTTCCAGCGTCCCCTGCCTCGACTCGCCGGCGAAAAAGCCCATGGTCAACACGGGCGCCAGGAAGAGGAACAGGTTGCCCATGACCTGGATGAGGGCTTCCAAAAGCGCCTCCGGCAGGTCGAAGGCGGGCGCTGAAGCTCCGCTTTGGCGGGCCTCGGCAGCCACCTGCTGGAATTGGCTCTGCAGGCCCTCGAGCAGCAGCAGAAAGACCACTCCCAGGGCCAGATAAAAGGCGGCCAAGAGCAGGTAGGCCACGGGAGTGGCAAAGAGGCGCGACAGCTCCTTGCGTGCCAGCGCCAGGACGGGACTCACCCAGCCACCTCCTCCCTGTCCGGGTCCTCCCGAGAGGACGGTGGGGAGTCTGGGGCGGCCCGTTCCTCCTCGGTCGTGAGGTGGAGGAAAATATCTTCCAGCGAGGCGTCGCGGCTGTGCATGCTGAGCAATCCGCATCCCGATTCCACCACCAGGCGGGCCGACTGGGCGCGGATGTCGGCGCCGGCCTCGGCTTCCACCAGCAGCAGGCGTCCGCGGCCCGGCGATTCTTCCAGCACGGCGTTGCTGACGCCGGCCATGGCCCTGAGGCGGGCGGGAAGCGATTCCACCGGGCCTTCCACCTGCATCTCGATGAGAGCGCCGCGGCCCAGGCGCGAACGCAGGTCGCGGGGCGAGCCCTCGGCGATGAGGCGTCCGCGGTGGATGATGAGGACGCGTCCGCAGGTGACGCTGACTTCGGGAAGGATGTGGGTGGAAAGCAGCACCGAGCGGCGTCCCGCCAAACCCTGGATGAGCGTGCGCACCTCGCTGATCTGCTGGGGATCGAGGCCTTCGGTGGGCTCGTCCAGGATCAGCACCTGGGGGTCATGGATGAGAGCCTGGGCCAGTCCCAGCCGGCGGCGGAAGCCCTTGGAGAGGTGAGCGATGAGCTGCGATCCGCAGTCGGACAGTCCGCACTCGTCCTTGACCTGTTGCAGGCGCCGGCTGAAGGGTTCTTCGGCGGCGCCTTTGAGAGTGTCCACCAGGCGCAGGTAGGCGTCCACCCGCAAATGAGGATAAAGAGGCGGCCTCTCAGGAAGGTATCCGATGCGCGACTTGGCCTGTCGCGGCTGGCGCAGCAGGTCGAATCCGGCCACCCGCACCGTGCCCGAGGTGGGCGGGAAGTATCCCGCCAGAATGCGCATGGTAGTCGTCTTGCCCGCTCCGTTGGGGCCCAGCAGTCCTACAATTTCACCTGCTTCAACGCTGAAGGTAAGGTCCTCGATGGCCTTCTGTCTGCCGTAGAGCTTGTTGAGGCGGCGGGCTTGAATCATGGCGTGCAGGGGAGTGCCGGCTTGGCCGCGCAGCAATCGATCAATGGTGCATCATGTTGCGCTGGCGCTGGAGGCGCCCACCGGTTCATCGGCGCCGCCGTAGCGTCCTTCTACGTATTCTTCCAGGATGTCGAGGAAGTCCCCGGCGATGTCGGGGCCTTTGAGGGTGCGGAAGTGGCGTCCGTCGACGTAGACGGGGGCTTTGGGCGATTCGCCGGTGCCGGGAAGCGAAATGCCGATGTCGGCGTGCTTGGACTCGCCCGGTCCGTTGACGACGCATCCCATCACCGCCACCTTGAGTTCCTCCACGCCCGGATAGGTCTCTTTCCAGGCCGTCATCTTGCGCCCCAGCACCTCCTGGATCTGGTCGGCCAGTTCCTGGAAAAAGGTCGAGGTGGTGCGGCCGCAGCCGGGGCAGGCCGTGACCCGGGGCGAGAAACTGCGGATGTGAAGGGCTTGCAGCACCTGCTGAGCCACGTAGACCTCCTCGCGCCGGTCGCCGCCGGGACGGGGTGTCAGGCTGACGCGGATGGTGTCGCCGATGCCCCGCTGCAGCAGCACCGAAAGCCCGGCCGTGCTGGCCACGATGCCCCGCGTGCCCATCCCCGCCTCGGTCAGTCCGAGGTGGAGGGCGTAGTCGCAGCGTCCGGCCAGGCGGGTGTAGACGTCCACCAGGTCCGGCACTTCCGAAACCTTGGCGCTGATGATGATGCGGTCCTTGGGCAGGCCGTATTCCCGGGCCAGTCCGGCCGATTCGATTCCGCTGCGGATGATGGTCTCAACCAGCACTTCCTTAGCGTCCTTGGGCTCGTCGAGCCGGGCGTTCTGGTCCATCATGCGCGAGAGCAGGGCCTGGTCGAGAGAGCCCCAGTTGACGCCGATGCGGACGGGTTTCCCGTTCTTCAGGGCCACTTCGATCATGGCCCTGAAGTTGGTGTCATGGTGGCGTCCCATGCCCACGTTTCCGGGGTTGATGCGGTACTTGGCCAGGGCTCGGGCGCATTCGGGGTAGCGGGTCAGCAACAGGTGTCCGTTGTAGTGGAAGTCGCCGATCACCGGCACCTGGCAGCCGCGCTTGTCGAGTTCTTCCACGATGCGCGGCAGCGCCTTGGCGGCCTCATCGGTATTGACCGTCACCCTGACCAGTTCGGATCCGGCCTCGTGCAGGGCCGCGACCTGGTTGACGGTGGAGTCGACGTCGGCGGTGTCGGTATTGGTCATCGACTGGACGACGATGGGATGCTCCCCTCCCACCATCACGTCGCCGACCCTGACCGCGATGCTTTTCCTACGTTCAATCACCCCGTCATTGTACCGAAATCCCAGCCGAAGTGACATCCGGGGTCGCCTCCGCAGTCCCGGAAGCCACGGTTTTCCGGGCTCGATATACGACCTCTTCGATCAGATCCTGGGGCGACCTGCGCACGTCGAAACGAATCGGCCAGGAGCGGGGACGGGCCAGGTGCACCAAAGGTCCCAACAAGGGGGAGAGACGTTCTTGCACGGGAGCTTCCCACGGGAAGCGCCCGTTTCGTGGGGGCATCGTCAAAAAGGCCAGCCGCAGCGCCACATCGCTGATGCGGGAAGGCCTGCGCTTGCCGGTCTCCCAGCGGCACAGCACGGGCTGGCTGACGCCAAGCATGCTGGCAAATTCACCCTGCTGAAAGAGCAGGTCCGCGCGCAGCTTTGATATCTCCGGCGGCGCCAGCCGACCAGGCCGGGCCACCACCGAGTAAGCCAGAAGCCTCAGCAACTGGCCCATCCTGGGAATGCGAAGATCGTCGGCGCCGCAACGCCCGCACTTTTTTCGCTCCAACCCGACCAAAACGACGCCCTCCACCCGTGTTTCTTGAAATGGATAGGGTTCTTCCATGACTTCGAATCTGCAGGTACATTGCATACGTATGTCCTCCTAGAAGGCGGTGATGAGGACGATGGTGGCGTTCTCCTCATCCAGGGCAGCGATGATCGTCAAGGGTTCGCCCCGACTGTCTGGGCCCCTGATCCGACACTTCCAGTTGCTGAAACTTTGGTCGAACTGCATCGATTCCAGCACGGTGTCAGGATCATGCAAGACACTGTTCACATCCTCGGAGTCAGCCCCCGCGTCACGCAGTTCCTTGCGAAAGTGCAGGGTGTGGACAATGCTTCCCTCTTTAGCCGTCCGCCTCAGCTCTTCAAGTCCTCGAGGTCTCTTCCTGTTTTCATGACGCATGCGATTTTAACCATTGATCAATTTTAGTGCAACACTGCTTAGGCCCCCACATCGGTCATCTTCTTTCTAGAACGCGTCCGGGTGGGGATTGAGCGACGGAAACGTGCTCATGCAGCGCTATGAACACATGCGGGTCAATATCAGTGTTGGCTTTTGGATGGGTTTGTGCTTGACGTCAACGGTGACGGGCGCGGCACCGCAAGAGGAGTGGACGGTGGCTCGGGGGGGGCGGTGGCGGTGGACGGAACGGGCGGGGCAACCCGGCCCGTTCCGGATAGTTCATCACCCTTCTCCGATAAGCAGGGGAGGCGCTGCCTTGTCTTGGGAGAGGGCCTCGTCGACGTCCTGCATCCAGTCCGCCAGTCGAACGCCGGCGTAGCGCCCTCGCCCCTCCGCCAGCGGACGCAGTTTCTCAAAGGCCTTGCCGCGCAGGCTGAGCGTTCCCTTCTCCCGGCCTTGGGCCCGCTTGAGGAAGGCCGCCGCCACCTGGATCAATCCACGCAGGAAGTCGCCCTCGGGCCTGCCCCGCACCCCGCGCCAAAGTCCTTCCCAGGCCTCGTGGGCCTCCCAAAAGTAGCCGTGATTGAAGAGGTCGGCGCCCCACAGGTAGTCCTCGCTCTCCTCCCACCGTTGTGGATCAAAACGGCCGGGCCGAGGCTCTTCCTGACCGTATAAATGCCCCCCTTCATCCAGCACGGGATGGGGCGTGCGTCCCGGGCGGTGCCGGTAAGGAGGAAAAGGGCGGCGACAGTAGCGTCTCATGGCCTCACCATAGCAGGAGCATGGACGGGGGACGGCTTTGGGGCTAAACTGGATGCTCGCCAGCGAAAGGAGCCGGACGTGAAGAAAGACCTGAGATTCGACACCAAGCTGATCCATGCCGGAGATCCGGAGGAACGCATCGAGGGGGCCGTCAGCCTGCCTATTTTCCAGTCTTCAACCTACGAATTCGGGGGCCAGAGCGACTACCACGACATCAAGTACATCCGCCTCAACAACACTCCCAACCACCTGGTCCTTCACCGCAAGCTGGCTGCCCTGGAAAACGCCGAGGACGCCCTGCTCACGTCCTCGGGAATGGCCGCCATCACCACGGCCCTGCTGAGCGTGCTCAGGTCCGGCGATCACCTGCTGGCCCAGGAGACCCTTTACGGAGGCACCCACAACTTCATCGACCAGGACTTCAAGGATCTGGGCATCGAGATCGACTACATCGACCCCGACGATCCCGCCTCCTGGGAGCGGAAGATGCGGACCTCGACCAAGGCCATCTACGTCGAGACCGTCTCCAACCCCCTGATTCAGGTTGGCGATTTGAAGGCGGCCGTGGAGTTCGCCCGCAAGCACGGACTGGTGTCGATGATCGACAACACCTTCGCCAGCCCCGTCAACTTCCGTCCCGCCGAATGGGGATTCGACCTTTCGCTGCACTCGGCCACCAAGAGCCTCAACGGCCACACCGACATCGTTGCGGGCGCCATCATCGGAAAGAAGTTGCTGGTGCGGCGAGCCCGCCACAAGCTTAATCACCTGGGCGGTTCCCTTGACCCCCATGCTTGTTTCCTGCTCCACCGGGGACTCAAGACGCTGGCCCTGCGCATGCGCCATCAGAACGCCTCGGCCCTGCAAATCGCCCGCTTCCTGGAGAAGCAGGAGGGGGTTGCCAAGGTGCACTATCCGGGACTGGAGTCGCATCGCGACCATGAACGCGCCTCTCAATTGCTGGACGGATACGGGAGCATGCTCAGCTTCGTACTGAGGGGTGGAGTGGAGCAGGCCGACGCTTTTCTCAAGGCCCTGGAGCTTCCGGTTTCGGCTCCCAGCCTGGGAGGCGTGGAGTCGCTGGTGACGCGTCCGGCCACAACCTCGCACGTGGGCATGACGCCCGAGCAGCGCCGGCGCGCCGGCATCAGCGACAGCCTGATCCGCTTCTCGGTAGGCATCGAGGCCCCCGAAGACCTCATTGCCGACCTCACCCAGGCCCTGCGAAAAGCCTCCCTGGTCGCCCACACGGCCTGAGAGCGGGCCCACCACAGCTGGTGACTCAGGTGGTGCGTGTTTTGGGGCGGGCGGTTTGGAAGGCTTGTTCGGGTTTGAAGCGCAGGCCGTAGAGCAGGAGCAGCCAGAAGAGCAGCGATACCCAGGGGATGAGGTGGCGCATGACGGCGTAGGGGAGCAGGTCGAAGGCCGGTGTGATGTAGACCACGTAGTTGAGTACGGTGACCACCGAAACGGCCCACAGCGCGGCTCCCCGAACCCGCCCCAGGTCGACGCCGGAGCTGTAGGCCAAGGCCAGGTTCAGGGCCGCGCACAAGAAAGCATGCACATGCAACAGCAAAGTGATGGCTACCAGGTATCCGCTGGCCGCTGCTCCGGCAGTGATCAGAAAGTGCCCCAAGAAGACCACCAAGAAAACCGCCATCATTCCACTTGACCTCCAAGTCCAGCGAATACGGCACCCCCGATGTACATCAAGGATCAGGACCGTGATGAACCCAAAGTGAATCAAGCAGGTGACGTAGTAGAAGTGGAAGTAGAACAATGTGCCGTGTCCATCGAGAAGCCAGATGGACTGTGCGAGAAGTTCCTGAACGAGCGACCAGCCGATAAAGGCCTTGAGCAAAGGCATCTGCTTTGCAATTCCGTAGCGGGAGCTGATTAGGAGGTGAGCGATGACCACCAAGTGGCTCAAACCCAAGAGGACAAACATTGCCTCAGACATCGCCTGAAGTATGCCATGAAGTCACCTATGGGTGCAATATATCAGCTAGAAACCGCTCCTAAAGGCTCTTATTCACACCTTGGCATCCCGAACTCGCCGCAGCTAGGCGGAGGTGCACCGCAACAAAACGCCTCGGCATCCGCCATCTCGCCCACGATCAGTTTGGCGCCGCCCACGGCCAGCAGCCCCGCCAACACCAACCCGCAGATCAACCATCGAACACTCTGTCTCATCGTCGTTTCTCCTTTACTATGGGTGAAGCATTTGACACAACGCCCACAGCATAGAAGGGAGAAACGACAGATCTCGAGTCACGATTTTCTGCTTGAAATAGTCGTGTCTTTAATGGAAAGCCCGGGACGCATCCGATTGTGAGTTGGTCCTTGCAAGTTGCAAGAGTTGGAAGTTGGCGACGCCCGTCAGGGGTTTCGCAACAACGGCATGACCAGGCAGTGGGGTCCGCCGTTGTGGTGGGCCAGCAGGTCGCCGTCGAAGGTCGAGACCTGCACGCCGGCGTCGCGCAGGGCCTGGTTGGTGTGGACGTTGTGGCGGTAGGCGATGACGTGCCCGGGGGCCAATTGCACCACGTTGGCTCCCTGCCAATTCAACTCGTAGAGCACCCGTTCCAGAAAGTACTTGAGCGGGGGCAGGCCGCCCTGAGGTCCGCCCACCGGAATCACGGTGTATCCCTCTTGACGAAAGTAGTCGACCAGCTTCATTTCCAGGGCTTGCTCCTCGCCCGTCCCCGCCGCATAGCGGGTCACCCAACCGACCTCGGGAATAGCCTCGAGGGTGCTCTGAATCTCTTCGGTGTCGGGGAAATCGTAGTCGGGATGGGCTTCGATCAGCTCTTCGGTCTGACGCTTCAACCCGGCCAGGACGTCTTTGAGCGGATTGCTTTGGGAGAATTCCTCTTCCAGAAAGTAGGGCAAAGCCAGGGCCTTGTCGTGGTCGACGATGTTGAAGATGGTATCGAGGTGCAGCAAGGACCGGCCCAGCGCCCCGCCCCGATCGCGCGGCGGCATGTTGACGGCCAGCACCTCCATGTTGAGCTCCTTGGCCAGGAGAGGCGCGGCCTCGCGGCTGGAACGGTTGCCCACGCCCAGCAGCAGGGTGTCCCGGTCGAGGACGATGGTGTCGCCTCCATCCAAGTGAACCTGATGGGCCGAGGCGTCGAAAGCCACCGGAATCTGCTGAAAGAGGGGCGCGAATTGAAAGATGAGCCGGGCCACGTGGTTTTCGCGTGAACGCCCGAAGCGCATGCCGTTGCCGATGATCAATCCGCGGGGAGTGCTGATGGCCCAGTCGCGGGCCCAGTACATGGAAGGCACTCCGGGAAAGATGGGGTCGAAGGAGCCGTCCTCGGCCCGCAGATAAAAATGATCGTCGCGCTGGTTGAAGAGACTGTCGGCGTTCAGTTCGTCCAAGCGTTGGATGGCCCTCTCGGCGCTCTGCGGGAAAGCCTCGCGCAGCCATTCCTGCAGGCCGCCCTGGCGGCGGGCCTCCTCGATGGCCTGCTGGGCCAGATCCCGCGCGTCCAGCACGGTCACCTCGTTGCCTTCCAGCAACTTCACCAACTGGGAATGCTCTTCCACCTTTCCCATCGGCTGGGTGCGGGCCAGCGGATGGCCGCCCGGCACCGCCGCCGCGACCGAGCGCAGCAGGTTTTCGCTGAGAGGAAAGACCAGGGCGGCCCGCAGCCGGTCGGTGTCGGAGGTGACGAAGGGCTCTTGGGGCCGTAATTCTTCGGCCGGGGGCGCCGGGGTGTCGTCGGCGGCTCCGGGAGCCTGCGAAGGCGCGCAGGCGGGGAGGAAAAGCGCCAGCAAGGCCAGCGCGAGATGGAGCCGCATGACACCGTGCCGAGTCCAAACCGTGAGCATAAAAGCATCCTCTCTGCGAGTTATCGATTAACCGGCATAGGATGCCACTTACGCGAGCTGGCGGCAACGGAAAGCCTCCAGATAGAAAAGGCCGCATCCGGCGAAAACCGGATGCGGCCTGAAACTTCCTGGTCAGCCAACCGCGCCGCTCGCAGGCGGGTCGCGCTCGGCTGCGCAATCTCATTTAGCGTGGGGTCGCAGTGCCCGGCGAGTCAGGAGTTTTGAGCCAGAGTCTTGCCAAGATCGAGGTGCGAAATGCAAGTATGAGGTGAATCCGAATGAAGTTAGGATGCAGCATGGCTCAGAAACTTGACCCGCAGCACTGGCGTGGGCTACCAGCGGGGTTCGTTGCGGTAGTTGCCGCGGCCTCCGCCACCGCCGCCGCCGCCACGGGGACGGGCTTCGTTAACCGTCAGGCGTCGTCCGCCCAACTCCGACCCATTGAGGGCGCCGATGGCGTCATCGGCGTCACCGTCTTCCATTTCCACGAAGCCGAAGCCCCGGGCGCGGCCGGTGTCGCGGTCGTAGATCAGGCTGACATCGTCCACCTCCCCATGCTGCTCGAAAAGCTCGCGCAATTCGGCTTCGTTGGTGCTGTAGGGGAGGTTTCCAACATAAATCCTCTTCGACATGATACTCGATACTCCTCTGCCCGGTCTGAGACCGGCATCTGACTGATTTGAAACTGAGGTTCCACCCCGCACTCCGAGTCGAGGGCAGCACGGAACAACCCGTCCTGTGGATACGGTTATTCCCCATAATTTCGGAACTGGAACAAAGACCTGCAGGAAGGTACTCTCCGAAGTTTCTCTGACCGTTCTCCAATCGGCACACGAAGGCGCCGTCCACAATGACTGGGAAAGCTTATCACAATTCACAGCCCTGCGCTGTCCTTTTACCTCGTTTGCGTCGGCAGGGGCCACCGCTTGGCCATGCGGCCGAAGCGTCCCCAACCAGGGGCGAGACTTTAGGCCTTTTTTGGGCCCGGACGGGTTAGAATGAAATGGACTCCGCCGCGACCACGCCAGCACGCGGAGGGATGAAAGCGAGGAGGTTGAATGGCTCGTCTGGTACTTTTCGTCAACGGTGAACTGGGGATTCGGGCGGTGGAGTTTCTCGCCGGCCAGGTGGTGGGAGCGGTCGTGCATCCGCCGGGGGAAAGAGACTCCGAGCGTATTCGAAACGCCGTGGGAGACGACATCCCGATCTGGAAGTCCGACCAACTCGAAAAAGAGCAGACGCGAAGCGAGATGGAGGGGCTGCGACCCACTCATGGACTCAGCGTCCTCTACGGCGATTCCATACCCGCCTCGATTCTCGACCTCTTTCCCGAGGGCGCAGCCAACCTCCACCCCTCGCTGCTTCCGCATGGACGGGGAGCTCATCCTCACGCCTGGGCCATCGCCGCCAAAGAGCCCGCCGGAGTCACCCTGCATCTCATCGACGGCGGACTCAACACGGGACCCATCCTGGCTCAGGAGGCGGTTCATACCCTCGGCACCGACACCGCAGCGGCTCTCTACGCCCGTTTGATCGATACCGCCACTCAGTTGCTGGCTTCCTCGATTCCGCTGTGGCTGCAAGGCCGCCTGCAGGCGCGTCCTCAGCCCAAGTCGCCGTCGGCGCCGCGCCAGGCGGGCGATCTCGACCGCGAGCTGCGTATCGATCCCGACAAGAGCTACAGCGGCCGCGAGCTCATCGATATTCTGCGGGCCCGCACCTTTCCTCCCTATCCCGGCGCGCCATATGATCAGGACGGGGCGCGCCTGCGGGTGCGCATCGAGCTTGCAGAAGAGGATGACTGAGCGTGGAAGCAGCCGGGTTCAGCGGCGGTAAGCTTGCAGGACCTTGTTTAAGGCCTCCAGGACGTCGTCCTGCTCGCCGGGGGTCATGGAGGGAAAGACGGGCAGAGTGACGATCTCCGAATAGGCCTTCTCGGCCTGGGGACAGAGTCCTGGGCCGGTGCCCAACTGGCGCCGGTAGAGCGGGTGCAGGTGGACGGGGATGTAGTGGACGTTGACGCCGATTCCTTCGGCCCTCAAGGCTTTGAAGACCTGGCCGCGGCCGACCCTCAGGCGGGACAGATCAAGACGCACCACGTAAAGGTGGTAGGCATGCTCGACGTCCTCTCTGACCTTGAGCGGACGCAGCGCGTCGAATTGCCTCAGCTCCCGGTCATAACGGGCGGCAATGCGCCGGCGGGACTTGACCCACTGACGCAGCCGGCGCAACTGGGACAGGCCCAGAGCGCTCTGCACGTCGGTCAAGCGATAGTTATAGCCAAGCTGACGGATTTCGTAGTGCCAGGATCCATTTTTGAGGCGGTCACGATGATCGACGCTGATGCCGTGATTGCGGAAGCGCCGCATTCGGGCCGCCCAGTCTTCCCGGTCGGTGGTAATCAAGCCGCCTTCTCCCGTCGTCATGTGCTTGACGGGATGAAGGGAAAAGCAGGTCACATCGGCCAGGCTACCCACCGGACGGCCTTGCAGCCTGGCGCCCGGCGCATGACAGGCATCGGCCAGCAGGGCCAGGCCGTGGCGCTCGGCCAACTGGCGCAGGGCCGGATAATCGCAAGGCTGGCCGGCATAGTCGACGGCGAATATGGCCCGCGTGCGGGGCGTGATCAGGCTTTCCACGCTGGTTGGATCGATGAGCAACTGGTCGGGATCGACGTCGGCGAAAACCGGACGCGCACCCTGGTAGAGAACCACGTTGGCGGTGGCCGCGAAGGTCAAGGTCGGCACGATGACCTCGTCGCCCGGACCGATTCCCAGCACGTGAGCGGCGCAGTGCAGTGCCGCCGTGCCGCTGTTGACGGCGACGCATTGACGGACTCCCACCCGCCTGGCGAAGGCTTTCTCGAAAGAATCGACCCGCGGGCCCGTGGTGATGAGAGGCGACCGCAAGGCTTCACAGACCGCTTGCAGGTCTTCCTCCTCGATGGTTTGGCGCCCGTAGGGAAGCAGTTCGCCGCGAACGGGCTGACCCCCGTCAACCGCCAAGGGGCGGACACGGCCCTTGAGCTTGGAGACCTTGATCGCTGGCATCGCGCTCACCCTTCACCTGTTAGAGTTTCTCAAGCTCCAACCGCCACTCTTGCAGGATGGGCTGAACCTCGTACTCGAGCACGTCGCCGACCAAGCCGAAGTCTTGATTCTGCAACCCCTCCAAGGCTGGCTGGAGAGCATCGGGAAGACCGTCCAAGGCCAGCTCGATGCGCCGTTCTTGCAGCAGCGGACGGGAAACGGCAAAGGCCTTGGTGACCCAGCCCAGCCCCTCCAGCATTTCGCTGAGGCGCTTTTGTCCCAGGGCGTGATCACCCTGCTGGAAGTTCTCCCGCACCAGGGTGCAGCCCTCGGACAGCCGCGACACGTAGTCGCCAACCTGCCGCAGGATGTCTTCCATTTCTTCTTTCTGCTGTTGAAGGTCTTGGGCTTGCTGAGGCTGTCGGCGGGCCGGCGTCATGACTTGTCCTCTCCTAGCTGCGAGCATCGGTCCCGGACGCCTCGGCTTGGCGGCGTCCGGGATCCGTTTGCCCTCATCTCCGACCCGGTCTCCCCCATCTGTTTGGGACCGGGACCGGAGAGTCGTTTTACCCCGACCTGCTAGTACGCAAACGGCATGCCAAGGCGCAAGGAGCCGCGCGAAAGCAGCTAACCAGCAATTTTGTCCTTCATCCACAGAGATTTAGGAGACCCGGCAGGGGCGTCAGAGAATCGTCAAATTCTGGAGAAAGCGTCGGGAAATTGACGGTCAGCGCTCGGGACCCGCAGCGGACTCCCGCGATTCCTCCAACAGGCGCTGCGCCTGAGCCACCCGGCGGCGGGCCTCTTGCAGGGCTGCCTCGACCCGTGACGGGGCCGTGCCGCCCTCCACGTCCTTGGACGCCAGCGTCCTCTCCAGAGTCAGGCATTGAAAGAGATCGGAAGCGAAGAGGTCAGAAATGCGGCGGTACTCCGAAAGGTCCATCTCTTCCAGAGGACACCCCAGTTCGATGGCCCTCAGCACCGCCTTGCCCGCCACTTCATGGGCGCTGCGGAAGGGCAGTCCTTTGCCCGCCAGGTAGTCGGCCAACTCGGTGGCGTTGAGATAGCCTTCGCCGGCGGCTTGGCGCATGCGCTCGGGATGGAGGGTAGTGTGGCGGGCCACGATGGCGGCGATACGCAGGCTGTCGGTTACCGTGTCGGCGCAGTCGAAGGCGCCTTCCTTGTCCTCTTGCAGGTCCTTGTTGTAGGCCAGGGGCAGTCCCTTGAGCAGCGCCAGCATGCCCTGATGGGCGGCGAAGACGCGGGCCGACTTGCCGCGGATCAGCTCCAGGGCGTCGGGATTCTTCTTCTGAGGCATCAGCGATGAGCCGGTGGTGACGGCATCGCCGAAGCTGAGGAAGCCGAACTCGCTCGAGCTGTAGAGGATCCAGTCTTCGCAGAGACGGGAAAGGTGCATCATGAGGATCGACGCGGCCGAAGTGTAGTCGAGCACGAAGTCACGGTCGGCGATGGCGTCCACGCTGTTGCGGGCCACCGCTTCGAAGCCCATCAAGCGGGCTTGCAGCCGCCGGTCCACGGGATAGTTTGAGCCGGCCAGGGCTGCGGCCCCCAACGGACAGGTGTTGATGCGGCGGCGGGCTTCAGAGAAGCGCTGAGCGTCGCGTTCCAACATCTCCACATAGGCCAGCAAGTAGTGCGGCCAGAGCAGCGGTTGGGCCCGTTGCAGATGGGTATAGCCGGGGAGCACGGCTTGCCGGTTTCGGGCGGCCAGTTCCAGCAGGGCCGACTGCAATTGCCTGAGCAGCCACAGCGACTCGTCGCAGGCCCCGCGCAGATAGAGCCGGAAGCCGGTCGCCACCTGGTCATTGCGGCTGCGTCCGGTATTGAGCTTGAGTCCCAACTCGCCCACCCGCTGCTGCAGTTGGCTTTCCACCAGGCTGTGCACGTCCTCGACGCCATCGGCGATGGCCTGATCGATGAAGGAGGGGTCTTCTTGGGCCTGGCGGCCGATTTGCAGCAGGGCCTGCTGCAGGCGTTCAGACTCCTCTTGGCTCAGGGCCCCGGCCTCTTGCAGGGCCTGGCAGTGGGCCCGGGCGGCTTGCAGGTCGCAGTCCAGCAGGCGGCGGTCGAAAGGAAGAGAGGCGTTGAAGCGGGCGAAGACCTCATCGGCCTGCTGCGAAAACCGTCCTCCCCATAGCTTGGCCATGAATCTTCTCTCCCCATCAAAAAAGGCGTTGGACTTCTTGCGCCACCCGGCGGCGGAAGAGGTCGGCCGTAGGAGCTTCTTGGACGGGCACCCTGACCACCCAGTCCTGGCCTCCCCGCGTCAGCAGAATCACCCAGTCGCCCTCCTTTTCCAACACGAAGGCCACCTGCAGGTGATTGGCCGAGGTTTCGCCCAGGGCCGAGGCGGCGATGGCGCGGGCTTCATCCGATGTCATGGCGTTTACTCCCGGCAAGAAGAGACCGTCGGGACCGCCTTCTTTTACCGGCTGCGCGCTTTTCTTGTCAAGAAGGTGCAGGTCTTCTCGGTTCCCCGGCGGCTTGACATGGAGGGGCGCCGCGGCGGACCATAGGAGGCCAATGCAAGTTGTCTTCGAGAGGCCGGACATCGCCGCTCTGCGTCGAGACCACATGTTGGTCGACATGCACTTCCACAGCGATCATAGCCACGACTGCTCCACCCCGGTGCGCGACATCGTAGCGGCGGCGGAGGAGATGAGCGTGCATCTGGTCATCACCGACCACAACGCCATCAGCGGGGTTCTGGAAGCCGAACGGTTGGCTCCGGGACGGGTCTTCCCCGGCGTCGAGGTGACCACCTGGGAAGGCAAGGACATCTTGCTTTACTTCGACGACTGCGACGCCCTGGAAAACTTCTTCAGCCGCGAAGTGGCCCCCTTCATCCGGCGCAACAAGTCATCGCTGGCCAGTTGCCGCACCCGCCTGACCACCCACAAGCTCTTTCAGGCGGTGCAAGGGCGCGACATCCTGGTGACCTTGCCCCATCCTTTCGTGCCGGGTCCCCGCCGCAGCTATCCCTTCTTCTGCAAGCATCCTCAATTCGTGCAGGCGGCCGACTGCATCGAGGTCATCAATCAGGTGCTGCCCCACAAGAGCAATTTGATGGCGGTGGGATGGGCGGTGCAGAACGGAAAACCGGTGACCGGCGGCTCAGACGGACATTACCTGTCCATGCTGGGCACGGCTTTTACCGCCTGCAAGGCCTCCAACTGGACGGAATTCCGCCGCGAGGTGCTGGAGGGGCGGGCCTTGGTGATGGGCGAAGAGCGCAATCTGCGCCATCAACTCACCCACGTCACACGCATGCTGGGCGAGAAGGCTAAAGTCTTTCAGAACCGTCCGGCCCGCCGGCGGCGGACCGGACCGGTCGGCACTCTCGATTCCTAGCCGGCACTCAGTTGCCGACGCTCTGCTTCTTGTAGCCGGAGGGGATCTTGAAAATGTTGGGTCCCAGGCTCATCGGCTGGATGCTGTCGAGCAGCGTTTCTTCCACGGCCTGGCCGTCGTCGAATTGGCGCGACATGACCGGAAAGCCGTCTATGGAGGCGAACTCGGCGAAAGTGCCCTCCATCATCTCGCTCATCTGAGGCATGGCTTCCATCATCTTCTGCATGAACTTGGCCATGGCCTGAAAGGACTCGACGAGTTCTTCGCCGGCCTGCAGCTCGGAACGCGAGGCGGCGCACAGTTCGCGTACTTTCTCGTCCTTGCGGTAGATTTCATACATAGTGCAACTGTAGCCGGCGGTCTGGCTGGTGCCGCCTTTCTCGATCACCGGAGGCTCCATGGCCTCGCCCATCATGTTGGGCATGCGATCCTTCATCATCTTTTCCATCATCTCGCGCTGGGCCGGAGGCATGTTCTTCAACTGCTCCTCCATCTGCTTCATGGCCTGATCGATCTGACTGGAAAGCCGGGCCACGGTTTCCTCGTCCATCTCGATGTAGGACTGCTCTTCGTGAAGAATGAAGGCGGTGGAGTCGCCCAGGAAGAGGACGGTGATGCTCCCTTCCCCCGGCTCTTCCGTGTCCATCCGCAGGAGCCCGTCCTGTGCGTAGATTTTGGCGGGCCGGCTTTGGTTGTTGGTCAGGTCGGTCACCGTCATCTCGACCACCACGCCCGCCCAGGCGTTGGCCGTCAGAACCGTCAGGGCAATTGCTGCAAGCGCCAGTTTCTTCATGAAAGCTATCTCCTTTCCCACAAGGGGGTATTCAGTTCTCGACTCAAAACCCGTTCAGTATCCCAAAAAAGCCGACTTGATGTTGAGGGGAGGAGGCGAAATCCCCCATTGCAAGGCAAATCCCACAGGGCCCCGGCCCTGCGCCTCCCTGTCACGCTGCTCAGGATTGGCCCGACCGTTGCTTCGGTTGCAGCAGGACGGAATCATGAGCAAGAAGATCATCATCGTCGGCGGCGTGGCGGGAGGGGCGTCCTGTGCGGCGCGGGCCAGAAGGCTGTGCGAAAGCTGCCGCATCGTCATCATCGACCGCGGACCCTACGTGTCCTTCGCCAACTGCGGCCTGCCCTACTATGTGGGCGACGTCATCTCCAACGAAGCCCAACTGCTGGTAGCCTCTCCCCAACTCTTCCAGGAGCGCTTCAACATCGAGGTGCGGACGCTGAGCGAGGTTCTCTCCCTGGATACCCGCCGGCGGACCATCGAGGTCAAGAACCTGCGCAGCGACGAGGTCTATCGGGAAGACTACGACGCTCTGGTGCTTTCTCCCGGAGCGGCTCCCATCCGCCCGCCGCTGCCGGGAATCGATCTGCCCGGCATTTTTTCGCTGCGCACCATTCCCGACTCGCGGCGCATCCGCGAGTGGCTCGAGCGGCGGCAAAGCAAGCATGGCGCGGTCATCGCGGGGGCCGGCTTCATCGGAATGGAGATGGCCGAAAACCTGTCGCGACGGGGCCTTTCCATCACCCTGCTGGAGAAGGCTGAGCAGATTCTTCCATCTATGGACCCTGAGATGGCCAAGCCCGTGGAAGAACATCTGCGCGCCCAGGGAGTGGAGATCGTGCTGGGCGACGCTCTGCGGGGCTTCGAAAGGCGGGGGGACGCCTTGCGGGTGCTGACCGAATCGGGCCGGCGCCTGCCGGCGGGACTGGTCATCCTGGCCATGGGAGTGCGTCCGGAGAGTACGCTGGCCCGCCAAGCCGGACTGGCGCTGGGGAATCAGGGAGCCATCAGGGTGGACGAACAGATGCGCACTTCCGCCCCCCACGTGTGGGCCGTGGGCGACGCCGTGGAAGTGCGTCATGTGGTCTCGGGGACTCCGCGCGTCTTTCCCCTGGCGGGACCCGCCAACCGGCAGGGACGAGTGGCCGCCGATTCCATCCTGGAACGGCCTTCCACCTTCCGCGGCGCCCAGTCGACGGCGGTCTGCGGCATCTTCAAACTGGTGGTGGCTCAGACCGGAGCCAGCGAGAAGGGGCTGCTGGCCGACGGCATGAATGAGTTCGCCTGCGTCTACCTGCATCCGGGACATCACGTCAGCTACTTCCCGGGGGCGCGGCCCATCCATCTGAAGCTTCTCTTCTCGCGGGGCGACGGCAAGCTGTTGGGAGCCCAGGCGGTGGGCGAAAAAGGAGTGGAGCGCCGCATCGACACCATCGCCATGGCCCTGCAAATGAACGCCACCGTCTACGATCTGGAAGAGGCCGAACTGTGCTACGCCCCCCAGTTCGGGGCCGCCAAAGATCCGGTCAACATGGCCGGAATGATCGCGGCCAACCACTTGAGAGGCGACCTGCCGCTGGCCGATTGGCGCCAATTGTCGCAAACCGGGGCCCTGCTGGTGGACGTCCGCGAGCCGCAGGAATACGAGAAGGAACACGTTCCGGGAGCGGTCAACGTGCCTCTTTCCCAACTGCGCCACCGCATGCACGAATTGCCCAAGGACCGCGAGATCTGGGTCATCTGCATGGTGGGCCAGCGGGCCTACTACGCCGTCCGCGCCCTGCGCCAAAACGGCTACGACGCCAAGAATCTCTCGGGCGGTCTGCAGACCTACCGCTACTTCCAGAGCCTCTGATATGGCTTGAGAGCTGGCAGTTGGCGGTTGGGAGTGGCGCAGCCTGCGGCGTGTTAAACTGGTGAATATGATCCTGTTGCGGGTAAGCTACCGGGTGCGCGCCCATCAGATCGGCCCCTTCGAAGGCATCTTCCAGCAAGAGATCCTCCCCCTGGTGCGCGAGCATCGACTCAAGCTGGCCGGCATTTTCAAGTCCAAGGTGGGGACGGTGGGCGAGTTCATCGAATTGTGGGAGTTCGAGGATTTGCAGGAGTTCGAGGAGCTCTGGCCCCGGCTGATCGGGGATCCGCGCCTGCAAGACATCTTCCAGCGCACCGGGCCCATGGTTGAGGAGGAGACTTTTCATCTTTTTGAGCCGGCGGCGGGGAGTAGCGGGTTTGCCGAGGGTTTTTCATGAGTCTGGACGCATTTCATCCGGCGGTGGCGCAGTGGTTTTCGGAGACCTTCGGTGAGCCTACCGAGCCGCAGCGAATGGGCTGGCCGCTGATCAGGGAGGGGCGCAACGTCCTCATCTCGGCTCCCACGGGATCGGGCAAGACGCTGTCGGCCTTCTTGTGCGAAATCGACGACCTGGCCCGCCGCGGACTGCGGGGCCAACTCGAGGACGAGATTCAGGTCGTCTACGTCTCTCCCCTCAAGGCGCTGGCCAACGACATCCGGGCCAACCTGCTCAGTCCGCTGCGGGAGATCGCTCAAGGCGCCACGCGCATGGGCCTGGAGCTCCCCGAAATCCGTCCCCAGGTGCGCAGCGGCGATACGCCCCAATCAGAACGCCGCAAGATGCTTCAGCATCCTCCCCATATCCTGGTCACCACCCCGGAATCCCTCTACATCCTGCTCACAAGCGAGTACGGGCGCAGAGCCCTCAGCACCACGCGGACGGTCATCCTCGACGAGATCCACTCGCTGGCCCGCGACAAGCGCGGCTCCCACCTGCTGCTGACGCTGGAGAGGCTGGAGGCCCTTTGCGGACGTCCGCTGCAACGCATCGGACTCTCGGCCACCGTCAAACCGGTGGAAAAGATGGCCCGCTACCTGGTGGGCCGGGACCGGCACTGCGAGATCGTGGACGTGGGGCATCGCCGCCAGACGGACCTCGAGGTGGAGATCCCCGAGGACGAATTGGCGGCCGTCCCTTCCCACGACACCTGGCAGGACGTCTACCGCCTGCTGGCCCGCTACATCGGGGAACACAAGACCACGCTGGTCTTCGTCAACACCCGGCGCCTGGCCGAGCGCGTCACCCACCACCTCTCGGAGATGCTGGGCGAGGAGCTGGTCGCTTGCCACCACGGCAGCCTCTCCAAAGAAATCCGCCTCAGCGCCGAACGGCGCCTCAAGAAGGGCGAACTGAAGGCGGTGGTGGCCACGGCTTCGCTGGAGCTGGGCATCGACATCGGTCACGTCGACCTGGTGTGCCAGATCGGCGCCACACGCGCCATCGCCCTGGCCTTGCAGCGCATCGGACGCTCGGGACACTGGAAGGGCGCCATTCCCAAAGGACGCCTCATCGCCCTCAGCCGCGACGACCTGCTGGAATGCGCCGCCCTGGTCCACGCCGTCGGACGCGGCGACCTGGACCGCATCCTCATCCCCCACAGTCCGCTGGACGTGCTGGCCCAGCAGATCGTGGCCGAATGCGCCTCGCGCGACTGGAAGGAGGAGGAGCTTTTCCGGGTGCTGAGCCGGGCCATGCCCTACAACCAACTCGAGCGCCGCGACTATGAGGCCCTGCTGGCCATGCTTTCGGAAGGCACCTCTACCCGCAAGGGACGCCGGGGGGCCTATCTGCACCGCGACCGCGTCAACGGCCTGGTGCGGGGACGCCGCAACGCCCGCCTCAGCGCCATCACTTCGGGAGGCGCCATCCCCGAGGTGGCCGACTATCTGGTCAAGATGGACCCGGGAGACATCCCCGTCGGCAGCGTCGACGAGGACTTCGCGCTGGAAAGCTCCAAGGGGGACATCTTTCTGCTGGGCAACACCTCCTGGCGCATCCGCAAGCTGGAGGAAGGCGTCCTGCGAGTCGAGGACGCTCAGGGCGCCGCTCCCACCATTCCCTTCTGGTTCGGCGAAGTGCCGGGACGCACCCAGGAGCTTTCCCAGGCCCTCAGCGAAGTGCGCTGCAAGGCCGTGGAATCGTCCCCCGAGGAGGCCGGGCAATGGCTGCAAGAACACTGCGGACTGGACGCCTCGGCGGCCCGCCAGGCGGTGGACTATCTGCGGGCCGGGCAGCGGGCGCTGGGAGGACGCATGCCTAGCCTCGACTGCCTGGTGGCCGAGCGCTTCTTCGACGAGGGCGGAGGCATGCAGCTCATCATCCACTCGCCCCTGGGCAGCCGCCTCAACCGCGCCTGGGGGCTGGCCCTGCGCAAGAAGTTCTGCCGCTCCTTCAACTTCGAGCTGCAGGCGGCGGCCACCGAGAACGGCATCTGCATCTCGCTCAGCGACCAGCACAGCTTTCCGCTGGAGAGCGTCTTCGCCTTCCTCACCTCGCACAACGTCCGCGAGGTGCTGGTTCAGGCCACGCTCGACTCGCCCCTCTTCCCCACCCGCTGGCGCTGGAACGCGGGACGGGCCCTGCAAGTGCTGCGCTTCGCCGGCGGCAAGAAGGTGCCTCCCCAGCTTCAGCGCATGCGCTCCCAAGACCTGCTGGCCTCGGTCTTTCCCGAGTCCGCCGCCTGCCTCGAAAACATCGTGGGCGACATCGAAGTGCCCGACCATCCGCTGGTTAAGGACACCCTCCACGACTGCCTCACCGAGGCCATGGACGTCGAGGCCCTGGAAGACCTGCTGGCCGCCATCGAAGAGGGACGGGTCGAATGCGCGGCGGTCGACACGCCGGAGCCCTCGCCCCTCTCCCACGAGATCCTCAACGCCAATCCCTACGCCTTTTTGGACGACGCCCCGCTGGAAGAACGGCGGGCCCGGGCGGTGCAGACCCGGCGCTTCCTGCCTCCCCGCGAAGAAGAGATGGGCCTGCTCGACGCTTCGGCCATCCAGAGGGTGGTGGAAGAAGCCGCGCCGCTGATGCGCAACGCCGACGAACTGCACGACGCGCTGCTGACGCTCATCGTCCTGCCCGAGGAGAAAGACGACGAGCTTCAGGCCTGCTTTCAGGAGCTTCATCCCCTGGCCGTGGCCGCGCGGGGCCAAGGTGGAACTTACCGGCAAGCCTCCGGCCAGACCGCATCGAGCCTGGCCGGTAACGGCGAGTCTTTACCGCATCGGGCGCTGCGGGTGGAGCTGCAGGGCGAGGACGGAGTGCGGCGCGTCCTCTGGGTAGCGGTCGAGCGCGCCTTGATCATCGAAAAGATCTACGGACTGCGATTGACCCGGGACGAAGACTTCCTGTGGAACCGCGACCGCGACCTGTCGCGGGAAGAGTCGCTGCGCGAGCTGGTGCGCGGACGCATGGAAACCTGCGGCCCGGTCACGGCCCACGAACTGGCCGATGCTTACGGCCTTCCGCTGGGCGATATCGAAATCGCCCTGGCCGGCCTGGAGGGCCAGGGGCAGATCCTGCGGGGCAGCTTCCGCCCGGGCGGAGAAACCGCGCTGGAATGGTGCGACCGCCGACTGCTGGCCCGCATCCACCGTCTCACCCTGGGACGCCTTCGCCGCCAGATCGAAGCGGTCTCGGAGTCCACCTTCATGCGCTTTCTGCTGCGCTGGCAACACCTCGTCCCGGGTACGCGGCTGCACGGGCAGGCCGGACTGGAACAGGTGCTGGAACAACTGCAAGGACTGGAAGCCCCGGCTTCGGCTTGGGAAAGCGTCCTCTTGCCGGCCCGCCTCTCCGACTACTCTCCCGACCTGCTCGACAACCTGTGCCTGTCGGGACGCTTCGCCTGGGGACGCCTGAGCGTCCGCAGCGGTTACGGCGAGGACGCCTCCGAGTCGGGCCGCTCCGGACGTCCCACCAAGCTGGCCCCGGTGGCCTTCTTTCACCGCCAGGACCTGCGCGGCCTGCTGGGTCTGCACCACGGTCAGGGCGACCCGGCTGCCGACCTTTCCGCCCACGGACAAGCGGTGCTGGAAACCCTGCGCCGGTTGGGCGCCAGTTTTCTCGACGACCTGGTGGATGCCAGCGGACTGCTGCCCTCTCAGGTGGAGGAAGGGCTGTGGGAACTGGCCGCTTCGGGCTTGGCCACCGCCGACGGCTTCGACAACCTGCGCCGTCTCATCGATCCCAAGCGCCGCCGCAAACCGGTGCGCCGCAAGTCGCTGCGCCGCGGACGCGCCATGCCGCGCAAGCAGGGGTCTCCCACCGGACGCTGGACGCTGCTGCGTCCTCACCTGTCCCAGGCCGGCGGCGAAGGGATGCAGACAGAGCGGCAAGAGACCGAGGCAGTCGAGTCCTACGCCCGCCAGTTGCTGGCCCGCTGGGGAGTGGTCTTCCGCGACCTGGCCCAGCGCGAGAGCCTCAACGTGCCCTGGCGCGACCTGCTCATGATCTTGCGGCGCATGGAGTCGCGCGGAGAGGTGCGCGGCGGACGCTTCGTCTCCGGACCCAGGGGCGAGCAGTTCGCCCTTCCCGAGGCGGTGGACGCCCTGCGCCACCTGCGCCGCTCGGGTACGCCCCAGGAGCCTGAACGCATCTCGATATCGGCCGCCGACCCGCTCAACCTGACGGGAATCCTGCTGCCCGGCCCCCGCGTCCGTCCCCATCCGGGCACCCGCATCCATTTCGAGAACGGCTCCGTCGTCGACGCCCCGGCCTCCCCCGCCGTCCGCCGCCTCATCGCCCAGATGCAAGGCTAGTGCTGCCGGTCATAAGTTCTGAGCCAGGACCTTCCGTTCTTGTCCCTGACAGGGACCGATTCGCCAGAGAGTCCGAACTTGTGAATTGGAGATTGGGAGTTGGAAGTTCGACCGGGGGTCGTGCAGACGTGTTAAAGTCTCGGCCTATGCTGGGATTGTCAGGAAGTCAGCGAAAATATCTGAAAGGCTTGGCCCACAGCCTCAAACCCGTGGTGCAGGTGGGGCAGCATGGACTGACCGAACCGCTGGTGGAAGAGTTCGACCGCTCCATCAACGCCCACGAACTGATCAAAGTCAAGTTCGTCGACCATAAAGACGAGCGCAAGAAGCTGGCTGAGTTGATGGCCGAGCGCACCGCCAGCGACCTGGTAGGCGTGATCGGCAACATCGCCATCTTCTACCGCCCCGCCGAAAACCCCGAAGACCGCGGCATCCACCTGCCTTGATCATTAGGCCCTCTTTGCCCGTTATCTCACCCCTTCAGGGTTTTTTTCTTCTTTGGTTCTACACCCAGGGTTACGTCCTTGCCGCGCTTCGCTTGCCGCGGACTCCACCCTGGGCTAACGAATCGCTCGCCTTCAGCGAGCCCGG
>DATIPQ010000034.1 GCA_035471785.1 Acidobacteriota bacterium | reverse complement strand
GGCGCGCCACGAAGGTCGACCCCCTTCGCTCGCTGCGCACGACCTAGTGCTGCCTGTCAAGAAATTCTGAGCCAGGACCACCCTCCGTTTCTTGTCCTGCAACGGACAGATTCGCGGGCCCCTTCCTCCTCCAAAGGCAGGAGGCCGAGGCAAGGCTTCGGAAGGCCGGCAGCGACTGTGCTGAACGTCGAGCACAAGCCCCCTGAAGGGGAGCCATTCGCTAGCCCAGCGACTGTGTTGAAAGTCAAGTCCGGGCTCGCCGAAGGCGAGCGATTCGCCAGCCCAGGGTCAGCCCCGGCGAGCGCCAGCGAGACGGCGGCGCCACCCTGGGTTTCGGACGGCAAAGGTGCGAACGCTGAAAGCGTGGAATAACGCGACGGGGAGGCTCAAAACTCCTGATGCACTGCACTAGGTGAGCACCAGGTGGCCGTCGCGGATCTGTCCCTTGCAGCCAGAAACGGGGGCACTATCTTCAATCCTCGATGCGCTTGGCGGTGAAGACGCCGTTGGGCTGCTTGAAGACGAGCTGGGTGGCCCTTTCGCCGCCCTCCTCGTCGAACTGAAACTCGACGCTGAAGCCCTGCAGGTCGCCGATGTTGAACTCGGTGCCTTTGTAGGGCTTCAAGGTGTAGGTGGGCTGGCCGGTGATGGACAGGGTCAGCTTGTCGCCTTTAACCGCGATCGTCATCTTTTGGGGACCGAGTTCGAAGCGGCCGGTGAAACGGGCCAGGTAATCCGGATCGGACAAGCGGGCCTCAGCTTCGCGCCGGAAGACGATGGGATCCACCGAGGGCTCGAAAGGCGCCGAGACGCTGGTGATGTCGCCCCTCAGGTTGGTTTCGAACTGCAGTTTGAAGTCCTCGAAGGTGCGGTCGTCGGGATTTTCCAGTCCGTTGAAGGTGTCGTAGTGCCAATGCTCCAGAGGCGTCACGATGCCGTTGTAGGTGAGCGTCAGTGCGTCCCCGTCGTAGGCGATGGAGAGCTTGCCGTAGCCAGGATGGACGTAATCGCCGGCATAGTCTTGCAGGGGATGGGAATGCTGGGTGCCGGTGATGCGCAGGGTCTCCTTCTTCTCCTCGCTCTCCTTCTGCATCTCGAGCCCCTTGGCCCGGTTTTCCAGGGCCTCAGCCATCCAGTCCTTGCCTTCCAGGTCGAGGATGCGGTCGGTGGCGTGGGCGGTCAGCAGCGAAGGCAGGGCCGAGGCGTTCTGATTGGTCAGGACAACGATTCCCAGTCCTTCGAAGGGATACATGGTGACCAGGGCTGAGAAGCCGTCGATGTTCCCGCCATGCTGGACGCGGTACTTGCCCTGGTAGGTACTGAGCATCCATCCCATGCCGTAGCTGGCCGGCGAACTGCGGCCCGAGGCGGGAAGTCCAGGAATGACCATTTGAGGCGTCACCAGTTCGGTCAGGGTATCGAGCTGGATGATCTGCTCGCCTCCAACCTTGCCCTTGTTGAGGAAGACCCGCATCCACTGCACCATGTCGTTGACGCTGGAGTTGATCGACCCGGCCGGCCCCACGTTGCTGATGTCGCGGAAGTTCATGCCCTCGATCTCTTCCTCGTGGACCTGGTAGGGCAGAGCGTAATCGTCGCTCTGCTGCGAGTCGGCCACCGAGAAATTGGTGTTGATCATTCCCAGCGGATCGAGGATGCTTTCCTGAATGGCCTGCTCCCAGGTGGTGCCGCGGAGTTGTCCCACCAGGTATCCGGCCATAACGAACATCAGGTTGTTGTACTGCCAGACTTCGCGCAGCCCTTTGCTCAACGGCAGGAACTGAAGGCGATGCAGGATTCCCTCCCGTCTCAGGTCGCGGTTGTTGTACCAGACCAGGTCGTGGCGGGGCAGCCCGGTGCGGTGGTTGACCATGTCGCGGGGAGTGACGCGATTGCCCACGAATTCATCGTGAAGCCTCCACTCGGGCAGATATTCGCGCACCGGCATGTCCCAGTCCAGCCTGCCCTCATCGACCAGGAGGCCCATGGCGAAAGCGGTAAAGGCTTTCGAGGAGGACCCGATGGCGAAGAGGGTATCGGGGGTGACGGGCAGGTCTTCTTGCCGGTTGCGTTTGCCGAATCCCTTGGCGTAGACCACTCGGTCGTCGGCCACCACTCCCATAGCCAGCCCCACGGCCTGCCAGTCCTCCAGCCCTTTCTCGATGAACGCGTCGAAGCCCTCCAGCGACTGAGCGGCCTTGGCCGCCAAGTTCTTGCCGCGGGTCAGTTTGAAGGGAATCGTCTGTCCGGCCTGAGTGAAGTCGCCGCTGATGGTCTCGCCGTCATCGGCGAGTTTTCCGGCAAAGGTCGGATCGCCCGGGGCGCCGGGGATCTTGAAAGACACGTCGTTGCGGGAAAAGGCCACGTCCTGCAAGGGCACGCCGCTAGCGCCTTGGGCAGGTATGGATATCTTCCCGGTCCAGACGCCGTCCTCGAGAGCGAAATCGACCTGGATCTCGAGGGAATTGGCGGGGATCTCTATGGCGCCTTCCCAGTGTCCTTCAATGGACGGAGTCTCAGCGCTCGAAGCGGCGCCGACGGCAAGAACGAAAACCAGCCAAATGGTCAAAATACGGGTATTCATCGACAACTCCTCCTCATGCTGCACATGCACTCTGCTGACTCCGCCTCTACGGGCGAAGACCGGGATTCATTCGTGGAGAATGTCGAGGGCTAAGACGGCTCCCACCTTCCAGAGACCTGCCAGCCCCAGAAGTCTGAGCAGGAGCAAGTCTGGTGGGAGGCGCATCCTTGCGGCGATGGAGGAGACCCGACACCAGGACTAAATGGGCCAGACCAAGGCGGTGGCCCAACTTGAGTAGCTCTGGATGAGTTCCAGACTGCTCCCACACCTCATTGAACGCTGCGAACGGAGAAACTGGAATCTCCACCCACCTCAAAAGTCTCCACCGGCTCACCCGAGTTGTCCATTGCCTCCATCGCCGCAGGGATGCGCCTCCCACCCTCTGTGGAGCGGTTCGGCGGGAAAGCTGGGCTGAGACGCCTGCAACGTTCAGGCAAGCAGTTCGGCCGGCAGCTTACCCGTGGGCACATCCCGGCGGCAACCACTACGGCTCAGCGGGCTGCTCGCTCTCTCCAAATGGGCTACCATACGGCCATGCTGAGAACCGCCTTGTTTCTGATCGCCACGCTGCCCTTTTGCGTCAGCCTGGCCGCCCAACATGCCATCGAACGGCTGCCGTCGCCAGCCGGCAACGGCAGCGCCCAACCCAGCCTGACCACCGGTCCTGACGGACGCGTCTACCTCAACTGGCAGGTAAAAGAAGGCGATGACGTCCTGCTGCGCTTCGCCATATGGAACGGCGAGTCCTTCGCCGAGGCCCGTACCATCACCCGCGGACCCGACCTGCTGGCCAACTGGGCCGACTTTCCTTCCCTGGCAGCGACTTCCGACGGGTTGCTGACGGCCCACTGGATGGTGCGCCGCGACCAGCGTTACTCCTACGACGTCTACGTCTCCCGCTCCGCCGATGAGGGCAAGACCTGGACCGAGCCCGTCCTGCTCCACAAGGACGGCAAGTTGGCCGAGCACGGATTCGTCAGCTTCATTCCCCACCCCGACGGACGGCTGGGCGCGGTGTGGTTGGACGGGCGCGAAATGGCGGCGGCCGAGGGCTCGTCGGGCGACGGGCATGGGCACGGCGGCTCGGGCGGAGCGATGACCGTCCGTTACGCCGAACTCGATTCTCAGGGCCGCCCTGGCAAGCGTCAGGTCTTGGACGCCCGCGTCTGCGAATGCTGCCAAACCGACGCCGCTGCGACCTCGGCAGGGGCCGTGGCTGCCTTCCGCGACCGCTCGCCCGAAGAAGTCCGCGACATCGGCATCGCGGTGTACGATGACCGCCAAGAGGCTTGGCAGGAAACCAGCATCGTGGCCCCAGACCACTGGAAGATCCCGGGATGCCCGGTCAACGGTCCCCGCCTCGACGCCGACGGCGACCGCGTGGCACTGGCTTGGTTCACCATGGGGCGGGACGGAGTACCCAAGGTCAAAGCCGCCTTCTCCACAGACGCCGGACGCACCTTCTCCACTCCCACCGTCATCAGCCAAGGCCTCACGCTCGGGCGCCTCGACACCCTGCTCCTGCCCGACGGCAGCGCCGTCGTGGCCCTGCTTGAAAAAGCCGGCAAAGAGGCCGCCGACCCCGACATCCGCCTCAAGCGCATCACCCCGGACGGCACGCTGACCCACGACCTGAAAGTCGCCCCCACCAGCGCCCGACGTCCCTCCGGCTTCCCCCGCCTCGCCCTCTCCCACAACCACATCTACATCGCCTGGACCGACCTCGCCGCCGACCAGGTCCGACTGGCCCGCCTTCACCTGCCCGAATAAGGCCCGCCCTTTCTTGTAAAGAACAACCCGGCCCAAGGGGGTCTGGTAAACTTACGAGGATCGACGGTCGGCCGCGGGCGGCCGGCTTTTTACTGAGACGAGGACGGAGATGGCTCGTATTTACAAGGCTCCCCGCGGATCGACGGAACCCAACCTGGGACGCACCCTTCCTTCTCTTCTCATCGAGGCTCTGGAAAAGAACCCCTGCCCCAAGGCCCTCAATCAGCGCAGCGGCGACGGGTGGCGTTCGTTTTCGACGGGAGAGTTTCTGCGCCTTTCCGAGGAAACCGCGCTGGGATTGCTGGAAATCGGACTGGCGCGGCAGGACCGCATCGCCCTCTTCATGCATTCCGACGTGTATTTCTGCGTGGCCGACATGGCCTGCCTCATTGCAGGCATGATCGACGTCCCCATCTACCTGACCCACGCCCCCGAGTCGATCCGCTTCGTGATGCGCCACGCTCAAGCCCGTGCGCTCTTTGTCTCAAACATGGAACTGCTGGAAAAATTGGGGCCATTCCTGGGGGAACTGACGCGCACCAAGGCCATCATCGTAGCCCAGACCGAGGACTTCGCCGAGCCTCCCACCCATCCCGACATCCCCGAGGACGTGGAAGTGCGTACCCTGCACCAGGTCCGCATGCTGGGCCGGAAGCTGCTGGAGAAAGATCCCGAGGCGGCTGCCCAACTGAGGGAAGAAATCGATCACCGCGACGTCGCCACCATCATCTACACCTCGGGAACCACCGGCAAGCCCAAGGGCGTCATGCTCACTCACGAAAACATCAGCTTCAACTCGCTGGGAGCTTTCCACGAGAACACCGTGGTCAAGAAGGGCGAGGGACGCATCTTGTCCTTTCTGCCGCTGACCCATGTCTTCGCCCGCATGCTGCAATACGGCTACATGAACTACGGCAGCGAAGTCTACTTCTGCGAGCCGGAGGAAGTCTCCCGCCTGCTCAAAGAAGTCAAGCCTTCGGGATTCGCCACCGTCCCCCACTTGTTGGAGAAGGTCTACGAAAAGATCGTCCTGACCGGCGCCCAATTGACGGGAACCAAGAAGCGGGCCTTCGACTGGGCGCTGAGGCTGGCCAAAAAGTACGACCACAACAAGCTCAAAGGACCCCTCTTCCTGGGACAGCTCAAACTGGCCGACAAACTGGTCTTCAGCAAGTGGCGCCAAGCCCTGGGCGGCGAGGTGGAGTGCGTCATCAGCGGAGGCGCCGCCCTGCGCCCTGAACTGAACAACCTCTACCTGGCCGCCGGAGTCACCGTAGTGCAAGGCTACGGCATGACCGAAACCTCCCCGGTCATCACCTACAACCGGGTGGAAGACAACCACCCCGGGACCGTGGGGACGCCCCTGCCGGGAGTGGAGGTGACGCTCGCCGAGGACGGCGAGATCCTCACCCGCGGACCCCACGTCATGCGCGGGTACTACCGCAATCCCGAGGGCACCCGCGAAGCCGTCGACGAAGAGGGATGGATGCACACCGGAGACATCGGCAAGGTCGTCAAAGGCCGCTACCTCAAGGTGACCGACCGCAAGAAGTCTCTTTTCAAGCTCTCCACCGGAAAATACGTCTATCCGCAACCTCTGGAGGGCCGCCTGACCGCCCAGCCCCTGGTGGACGAAGCGGTCGTTGTGGGTCCCGACCGGAAGTACGTGACCGCCCTCCTCGTTCCCGACGAGGAAGCCCTGAGGGTGTTCGCCAAGATCAAGGGCCTGGACAAGGACGCCCCAGTGGAAGAACTGTTGGCGGCGACGCCCGTCGTCAACCGTTTCGACCAAATCGTGCGCGAAGCCAACGATGGCATGCCTTCCTGGGTGCAGATCCAGTATTTCCGCCTCATCACCGACGAGTTCTCGGCCGAGAACGGACTCCTCACTCCCACCCTCAAAGTCCGCCGCCCGGTAGTCTACGAACGCTTCGCCAAAGTGATCGACGACATGTACCGGGAATCGCCGCAAGAAGCCCGCAAGGCCTCCTAGCAATTCCTCCGTCCTCTCTTGCCATTAGAAAAATAGGGCGCTTCCCTGGGATAACCAGGGACGTCGCGACAGAGGAATGACGCGTCGAACCCTTAACACAACCTAGGAGGTTAATCATGTCAGTACCTGTGCTTGGCACCTATGAGTCCGAAAACGGGAACTTCAAAATCCAGATCACCTCGGCAAACCCGAGCAACGGTCAAATCGAAGGAACCTACGAGACCAACTACAGCCCCAAGGGCGGTTTCAAAGTCTCGGGGAAGATCGGGAACTATTCCTGGGTGGCCCCCGCCGGTAATGCCCCCTTCGTCATTACCTTCTCCGTCCTGCGGCGTCCCGACGGCTTCCCCTATGCCATCAGGGACACCTGGACGGGCGCCTATCAGAAAGGGGATACCATGTGGCTGGACGGCTCACGCTCCTACATCAACGAAGCAGGCAATCCGCAGCAAGTCGGAGGCCTGGGCACTTTGACCTTCTCGATGTAAGGACGCTCCTGGGTAACTTCCGGGAATGTCCTTAGCTCTCACGGGAGGGTGAAACCCGCTGCCGGCGGGCATCTCGCCCTCCCGCCCCTTTTCCGCCGCCCCTCAAAGCCCGCCCTCTGCCGAGAAATCGCTTGACAGGTGATCCCCGCCTATGTAATGTGACGTTATCTAATATCGGATGAGGGGGTACGGCGGATGCAGATACCAGACATCACACACCTGCAATTCAAGGTCTTGTGCCAGTTAGCGGGACGGGAGCGTTGCGGCGCCGAGGTGCGGGAGCAGCTTCGCCAAGTAGGGGTGCGTCAGACGGGTCCCGCCTTCTACCAGATGATGTCGCGCATGGAGAAGGCCGGATGGGTGGAGGGCTGGTACGAGCAGGCTGAAATCGAGGGCCAAGTGGTCAAGACGCGCCGCTACCGCCTCACCGAGCCCGGCGCCAAGGCTCTTCGCCAGACCCGCGAGTTCTACCTGGAAAGCCTGCGCAGGCTGGAGGAAAACGAGGGGTTGGCCGGTGCTTGAGCGAGTGACGCGAAGACTGGGCGCGCTGCTGCCCGAGAAGTACCGCCGCGAGGTCTTCGAACCCGTCTGCTCAGACTGGCGCATGGCCCATCTCAAAGCCAGGAAGGCAGGGCGCGGAAGCAGGCGTTTCGGACTGGTGTTCGGGTCCGGGCTGGTGCTGCTCTTCCTTCACTGCCTGTGGATCTCCTTGAGGCAGGAATCGGCATCCCGGAAAGGATCGGCCAAGATGAGATGGATTCTTCAAGACATACGCCTGTCGGGGCGCGGCTTGATGCGCAACCCCGGATTCGCACTGGCCGTGGTGGCCGTCCTGGCCCTGGGCATCGGAGCCAACAGCGCCATCTTCACTTTTCTCGATCAGGTCGTCTTCAGGCCGCTGCCTTTTCCCGATCCCTCGCGGGTCTTAATGCTGTCGACCTTCAATCCGCGCCAGGGGAGCGAGCGCGAAGAGGTCTCCATACCCGACCTGATCGACTGGCGCGAGCGCAACCGCTCCTTTTCGTCGCTGGTGGGCTATACCGCCTGGGGACTGGTCTTGAGCGGCGACCACGAGCCGGAAGACATCGCCACGGTGGCCACCCAGGCCGGACTCTTCGAGGCTCTGGGCGTGAGTCCTCTGCACGGACGGACCATCCTCGAGTCGGACGAACCCACCCGTGCCGTCATCCTCAGCCATCGCCTCTGGCAGAGGCGATTCAACGGCGACCCTTCGGTGGTGGGACGCACCGCCCGCATGGACGGCCAGCCTTACCTGGTGCTGGGCGTCATGAAGCCCGACTTCGCCTTTCCCACCCCCGCCGTGGAGGCCTGGGTGCCCCTGCACGTGGAGGCTCGGGAGCAATCCCGCCGCTCGCGCTGGATACAGGTTATCGGACGGCTCAAGGAGGGAGCGACCCTGGAGCAGGCGCGCCAGGAGTTCAACGCGCTGGCGGCGGCATTGGGCCAGGAGCATCCCGACACCAACAAGGATTGGCAGATCGCATTGGAACCGCTTCCTCAAGTGGTAGCGGCCCAGGCCCGCTCGGCCCTGTGGATGCTGCAAGGAGCCGTCATCCTGGTCTTGCTCATCGCCTGCGTCAACGCCGGCGCCCTGTTGCTGGCGCGCTGTCACCTGAGGCGCCGCGAGATCGCCATCCGCAGAGCGCTCGGGGCCGGACGCGCACGCATCTTCCTGTCGGCCTTGACCGAGAACTTTCTGCTCTGCCTGGGAGGCGCGGCGCTGGGAGTGGCAGCGGCGGCGCTGGGAGTCCGCGTGTTGGCGTCAATGATGCCGGCCACTTTGCAGTCCTACGACTTCTACAAGGCCTCCGCGGCCGCCTTCCCCCTGCTCAAGCAGGCAGGACTGGACTGGAGAGCGGTGGTCCTGGCACTGGGGCTCAGCTTGGCGACGGCCGCAGCGCTGGCGCTGCTCGCATCGGGCTTCACCAGAGGAGCCTGGTCGCAGCGGCTGCGGGAGGGAGGGGGCACCGACGTGGGCCACCGCTCACACCGCGCGCGCCGCCTGCTGGTGGCGCTTCAGGTGGCGCTGGCCCTGCTCCCCCTGGCCGGAGCCGCTCTCCTTTCCCGCAAGTTCGTGGAGCAGCTTCAGGTGGACCCCGGTTTCGAAGTCGACAACCTGCTCACCTTCGAGGTGGGGATGGGACACCTGGAAAAGGCCTCTGACCGGGCGGCCTTCGTGCGCCGGGTGCGGGACGAAGTGGCTTCAATCGCGGGGGTGGAGGCTGCCGGATACACCACCGTACTGCCTTTCACAGGCGTCGACTGGCGGGCCGGCTTTCACATCCTGGACCGCGATCCCGCCGCTCAAGACACCGACCCCACGGCCCTCGTCCACCGGCTTCACCCCGAGTACTTCCGCGCCTTGGGAATCGCCTTGCAGCGGGGACGCCTTTTCGATTCCCGCGACCACTCGGCCAGTCCGCTGGTGGCCCTGATCAATGAAGCCGCGGCCCGCCGCTACTGGGGGAATGACGACCCGCTGGGCGAAAAGATCTACTTCCGCTCGCCCCAGCAGAGCTTGCAGATCATCGGCGTGATGGCTTCCATCCGCTCCTCCGGGCTGAGCCACGAGCCGGTGCCCGAAATCTACCTGCTCTTCGACCAGAGTCCCGCCCACTACTTCCGCATGGCGGTCCGTACCCCACTTGGGCCCGGCCAGGTCATGCCCGCCGTCAAGGAGAGGATCTGGGCCGAGGACGCCGAATTGCCCGTCACCGAGGTGTCCAGCATGCAGGAGATCCTCGACCGGACCATGGCTCCGCAGCGTTTTACGCTGACCATCATGGGACTCTTCGCGGCGGCGGCGCTTCTGCTCTCCGCCACCGGAACCTACGCCGCCATCGCCTACCTGGTGGCGCAGCGCCGCAGGGAGATGAGCGTACGCATGGCGCTGGGCGCGGGACGCGGACAACTGATGTCGCTGGTGATCCGCACCGGGATGCGGCCGGCCCTGGCGGGGTCGGCGCTGGGACTGGTCGGTGCCGCCGCTCTTTGGACCTTCCTGGAACGCGTGATGGGCGGGTTCTCGTTGGCCGACCTGACGGCCCTGGCCGCTGCCGTCTTGCTGCTTTTGGCTGCTGCCCTGTGCGCTTGTTGGCTGCCCGCCCGACGGGCCTCGTCGGTCGATCCCGCTTCAGTGATCAGATCCTCTTGAAGGACCAGAAGAAGCAGAAAAAACAGCAGATTAGGCATCCGCCTGCCGAAAGAGTATCGTAATAGAAGCGTAATTGCTCTAAAGCAACAATGGCTACTTCTGTTCACCTCTCTCCCAAGGAGGAGCTATGTCGACCTGTTTTCGGGTGCTTTTTCTAGCACTAATCTCCCTTGCCTTTCTTCAACCGCTGGTGGCCCAACCCGTCGAGGGCATTACCTTCGGCAGAGTCATTGCCGGAGACTTGACCGACGAGATCGATGCTTCCACCGAACTGCTGCTGACCAATCGCGATGCCCAGCAAAGCGACTGCGACGCAATTGTGTTTTTCACCGGAGCCTCCACCGCAGGGGGCGTTCCCGTGGTTCTCTTCAATGGGGAAACCCGGCCCAGCAACGCTTTCGAGGTGCAAATCCCGCGGGGAGGAGCCAGCAAGATCACCATTACCGCCGAGGGCCCCTTGGTCGAAGGCGCCGTATTGGTGGCGCCCCTGGCTCCCTGCGGCCAGGACTCCATCAACGGAACGGCCCGTTTTGTCCTGAACGAAGGCGGCGCCCTCAACGAGCTCTACACGATCGCGCCCAACAACCGGAATACTTGGCTGCGCAACAATCAGTGCTTCGCCATTTCCACCTGCCTGCGCACCGGTCCCAGTTCGGGCTTCGGCAACAACCTGGGACTCGCCACCACACCCGTTGCGCCCGGTTTTCCGGCGCCCAGCGGAACCATCCTGGAAACCACCGTTTTCGATGAGAACGGAGATATGGCGGCTGGACCCGGCACCCAGGTGCTGCCCAGCGAACACCAGGCCTTCTTTCCGCTCAGCAACTTTCCCGGCCTCTCCGACGGCGTCTACACCCTGGTTATTTGCCTGTTCAGCCCCGACACTCAATTCAATGTCGATCTGACCACCATTCAGGTAGGAACCGACAACCAGGGCAACGCCCAGTTCGACGCTCCGATCTTCGCCGACGGCTTTGAGTCCGGGGACGTCTCGGCTTGGACGAATCAAACCCCTTGAGGGCCAAGGGGAGGGAGGAGATGGCGGAAGGGTTTGCGTCCGCCATCTCCCCCAAAGGGCCCAGGCGGGAAGGGCAGCCGGGGCAGAGAAAAGTGAGCCCGGGCTCAGAGCGAAGTGAGGAAGGCCAGCAGCGCTTCTTGCTCCTCTCGGCTGAGGCGGTTGAAGAGTTCGATGACTCCCGCCGCCTCATTGCCGTGTCGGGCAATGGCTTGCGATGGGGTCGCGGCGCTGCCGTCGTGCAGCAGAGGACGCCGGAAACGAAGGCCCCACAATGAGGGAGTGCGGATCTCGTTGGCTGCGGCGTCCGCCTGTTCGATGCCGTCCCCGGTGCCCACGTCGTGCAACAACAAATCGGAGTAGAGGTTTACGAGCCGGCGGTCGAAGACCGGATTCGGATTGGGACCGGTCATCAACGTGGGGACATGGCAACCCGAGCATCCCACCAGGCGGAAGAGCGCTTCGCCCTCACGGACCTGGGCGGTGCGCGGTCCCCTCTCGATGGGAGCCAGGAACTTCATAAAAGCTTCAAAGGCGTCGATTCCGCGCAGGCCGGTGAGGGGCTCCACCCCGTCCTCGGGGTCGGGCACGGGATCGCACAGTGCAAGCGTCTCCGGGTCGATGCCCGCCGCCATCTCATTGCGGAAGAGGTCGTTGGTGATGCCCATCTCGTTACGATAGGCGTCGGCCCCGAAGGCCAGCAGGGTAGCGTGCTGGGCCTTCCATCCGAAGCGCCCCACCCGCTCTTCTCCCGAGTCGAGATCGATGACGCGGGCGGCGCGTCCGCTGATGCCGTCTCCGTCGAGGTCCTCGGGATCTTCCAGAGCCAGCAGCGTGGCATCGGCGATGGCCTCCACCAGACCTGCTCCGAAGAGCGGGATGGGAACACGGCGCGAGACCACGTTGGCCGCAGGCGGAATGCTTGGCTGGCATACCTGGTTGGGCAGGGCGAAGAGGTGATAAAGGGTATCGCCGCCCAGCACGGTAAAGGTGCCGTCATCCTCCAAGCGTCCGGCCCGCACGCCCGCCACGGGACTGATTCCGCCGATGGCCGGCGTAGCGTGGCATTGTGCGCAGGACAGGCCGTTGAAGGCCGGACCTAGACCTTCGCCGGCGTCCTCCACCTCCAAAAAATCGTCCAAACCGATGCGGAAGAGTTCGAACTCGTCGGCCGTAATGCCCGCCAGCGGATTGCCCGGCTGGGAAGGACGGCCTTGACGGGGCTGTGACCCCGGCTTGGTCCTGAGTTCCTGGGGGCTGAGCGCGGATACGCTTGGCAGCGGGCTCCAGTGGAATGCCAGCAGGCCGAGCGGAACAAGACCCGAGAACAGAAGCGCCAGTAGTTTTTTGCTCATTACTTCACCACAATCTGTCCGCGCATCAACGTATGTCCGGCGCCGCAGGCTTGCGAACAGTGAAAAGGAAAGGTTCCTTTTTCCTGGGCTCGGAAGAGGACGCGGGCCACTCCCCTTCTCCGCTTGGGCACGACGACGTCAACGCCCGCGTCGGGGATGAAAAAGCCATGATTGGTATCCAGGCTGCGGATGCGCAATTCCACCACTTCGCCTTGAGTAAGCTCGATTTGCGAGGGAATGAAGTGGAAACGCTCGGCCACGATGTGAATGACCCGGTCAGCCTCGTCGGCCTTGTCTGAAGACAAGGGCCATCCTCCCAGCAGCCCGCCCGCTGTCACAGCAAGAAGGGCGACCAGGATCAAGCTCCAAAACGCATTCCTGAAAAGAATCTTGTATTGCATTAGAACCACCATCCGATTCCGAAATTGAGGACGTTGCGGGCCTTGATGAAGCGGCTCTCGTTGCGCAGTACGGTGTAGTCGAACTTCAAAGCCACGTCAGGATCGGGAAAGAAGGTAAATCCCGTCACGAAGGCATCACGGTCGAATTCCCCCAGCGGCAGAAAGCCCTCGGCCATCTTGTGCTGAGTGTTGAAGTTCTCGTAGCGGTGAAAGAACACCAACTCCTGGCGCCAGAACGAAGGCAGCACTTGAGCCGCACCCTCCAGGTAAAATCCGCGCATCTGCTCGGCGATGTTGGGATTCACGCCGGTCGTGAGCTGCAGACGCGAGTTGAGACGAGCCGTGTCGCTGATGTTGACGTGCGCGAACTGCCCCCGAAAGCCGAAGCGGCCCATATCAAGGCGACCGTCAAACTCGAAAATGTCGACGCGGGGATTGATACCGGGCGTTTCGAATCCGGCCTGGCTGGTCCAGAAGCTGGTCCCCAGCAGGAGCCCGGGCAACCCATGGTATTCCAAGCGGCCGGTGAATCCGGGATTCTCGGAAACCGATTCGAAGGCCTTCTGGGGAGCCTCGGCCAGACCCTCCTCGGCACTGATGAAAGAAGCGTTGAGGGGAGACATGACATAGGCCCGGTAGACGAAGCCCTTGCCCAGGTCACCGTGAATGCCGACCCCCGGATCAAACCAGGTGGTGGGGATGATGAAGGTATCCACAAAAGGCCGTTCCACCCCGTTGAAGGTAGGGGGCTCATGCCTTTCATTAATCAGCCCCACCGGAGCCAGCAAGACCCCGGCCCGGAAGTTGAGCCAGGGCTTGACGGCGAAGTCGAGGTACGCCTGCTCCAATTCCAGTTCACCGCTCCTTTCAGCGCCTTCGACGAAGGCGTGTTCCAGTTCCAATTCGCCCCAAAAGCGGATGCGGTCGGTGAACTGGTGCCCGTAGAGAAGCACAAAGCGGTGAAAGTCCGCGATTCCGGGCTGTGACTCCGGTTTGTTGAAGTGGAATTCCATATACCCGGAATAGGGCATGCGTACTTCGCTGGATTCATACGCGATCACGCCTTCGTCGGTCGGCAGAACCTCCGCCATGGGAAGCTCTTGATCCTGCTCTTCTTCGGTCCCGGCGACCGATTGCGGCGGCTGGGCCTCTTCCTTACCGCCTTCGCGGCCAGCCTTCTCGGCCTTCAATTCTGCAAGCTCGCCTTCCAACTGCCGGATGCGCTCTTCCAGCATTTCAAGTTTCCGCACCAGATCTTGCGACTTGGCTCCCTCCTCTGACCATTCCGCCAGAACCGGCGAGAAGAAGAGAAACAAAAGAGGAAGCAAAAATTTAGTATAGGCTAATTTCAAAATCAGACTCCATGAAATTCAAAATATACAGCCCCTAAACAGCTCCGTCAAGTCACGGCCTCCAAGTCGCCTTCGTGCAGCGTTCAAGAGGCGCCACGCCGGGAGTGCAGATAGGGTAAAGTGGAGACATGCTGGGCGTGCTGCTGGTTTTGGCGTTGCTGACGGGAGTGGCGGCCATGCTGGTGGTGCGTCTGGCGCCGCCGCCATGGATGGGTCTGGTGGTGCTCGCGGGCATGGCCGGAGCGGTGCACATGACAGCGCTGCTGGCACTGGCCCAGTGGCGGGCCCGCCGCTTGGAGAGCGATTTCCGGCAGGCTCCGGCCCAGGTCGTGAGCAAACAGGGCCGGGCCTTTCGCCTTTACTTTCTGGCGGGCGGTTTGATGCCTGTCTGTGTCCTGGCGATCGTGTCGGGAGTGCTCTTGCTGCTGCTGGGAGCGGGCCATGCGTCGGCCGCTTTGCTGGGAGCCGTTGCGGGAGCCGGCGTAATCGCTCTGCTGGGCGGACTGCAGGGACTGCTGCTGCCAGGCGCAGCGCGGGCCACGCTGGCGCTGTGTTGGAAACGGCTTCCCCACCCGAGCAGCTTGGTCAGTTCTCCGCCGCTAGCGGTTCCCCGGAGGATCTGGAAGCTGCTTTCCTCGGGCCTGCTCATCACAAGCCGCTACCGCAGCGTCGCCGACGCCGATCTGAGATCGCCCCGACCGGCCTTGCCCGGCTTGACCCGGGTGCTCGACCGGCAGCGGACGGGAGGCGGGGGGCGTCCTCCCCGCCTGGTGGCCGGCGGATGGACTTGGCCGGCCCGCGATCTCGTCCATCGCGCGCTGGCGGTTGCCGCTTTGGTGCTGTCACTGTTCCCGCTGATGTGGCTGGCCGCCGCACTGCTGCCCGCCGGCGCCCCCCCGGGCATGAGCCAGCAACTTCGGCGCCTGGCCTATTCGCGTCCCGGCCCGGGTCAGTCGCCCGCACAATCTTCGCGCGATTCCGGAAACGGTTCGGACAGCGGGGACCGCTCCGCTGAGGAGAGCGGGCAAGGCGGCCAGGAGGGCGATAAGGGATCCTCCTCCGGCCGGCAAGGCTCGGGACAAGCAGAATCCGGCCAGCCCTCCTCCTCCTCGCAGGATTCCGCTTCGGAAGGCGATTCGCAGTCCGGCGGCCGGGGAGACCCGCCGCAGGGGCAAGAGGCGAGCGGCGGAGAAGGAGGCTCGGGAGAGTCCGCCCAACAGGAAAACCAAGGCGATTCGGGGCAGGGATCGACCTCAGGCGAAGGCGAGGGGCAAAGCGAGTCCGCCGGAGAAAGCGGCGAAGAAGGTTACGGGCGCTCGGGCAACGACCCCGAAATGGACTTCCAGCAACCGCTGGTGGAGGTGCCCGAACTGAATCCCCAGGAGGCCCTGGAGCTGGACTTGCCTCCCCTGGAAGACGGCCGGCCCGGCCAGCAGCCGTCGTCCCGGGAGAGCGGAGAGGAGCCGCCTGCGGAGGCGGTTTCGCGGGACCGCATGGCGCCTGCCAGAGGGCGCAGTCCCGCCGGCGAGTCCTCCTCGCAGCGGCTGCCTAACTGGATTCGGGTACTTTGGGACCGGATCTCGCAGTCCTCGGCCGGCGATCAGCCGCCCTTTACGCGAAAGGAGAACCCGTGAGCCGCAACGTGCAGCACTTCGCCTCCACCCTGCTCGAGTCGGTGGGACGGCGCATGTACGGACTTGAAGAAGTCACCCGGCTCTGCCTGTGCGCCCTTTACTCGGGCGGCCACGTCCTCCTGGAAGGCAATCCGGGGCTGGGCAAGACCGACCTCATCAAGAATCTGGGACGCCTGCTGGCGCTGCCCTTCGGACGCATCCAGTTCACGCCCGACCTGATGCCCGCCGACATTACCGGGACTCTGATGCCGGACGCCGGCGGACAGCTCGTCTTCCGCCCCGGACCGGTTTTCACCTCGCTGTTGTTGGCCGACGAGATCAACCGCGCCACTCCCAAGACTCAGAGCGCCATGCTGGAAGCCATGGCCGAAAAGCAGGTCACCGTGCTGGGCGAGAAGCGTCTTCTGGAACGTCCTTTCATGGTGCTGGCCACCCAAAACCCCATCGACATGGAGGGCACCTACAACCTGCCCGAGGCTCAAGCCGACCGTTTCATGTTCAAGATCCTCATGCCCGTGCCCGGAGCCGGGGTGCTGCGCCGCATCGTGGGCAAACGCGCCGGACGCAATGCCCGCGGGGAGATCATCGTCCCCCTGGGAGAGCCTGAGGAGGAAAAGCCCGCGGCCCTGCCCCGCGATTTGGAGGACTCGCGCCGCAAGTACCAGGAATTGCGGCGTCTCATTCACGACATGGCTCCGCTGCCGGCGCTTGAAGAGCACGTCGCCAACCTTTTCCTGGCCTCCAACCACCGCCTGTCGGAAGCCTCAGGCCTGGACAAGCGGCAAAGCGAACGGCTTGCCAAGCTGGGCCAACTTCTCCTCTACGGACTCGGGCCCCGCGCCGGAATCGACCTCATGCGGGGAGCCAAGGCCTATGCCCTGCTCTTCCGCGAGGGAGCGGAAACCGCCGAGGGCATCGACCTGGTCAAGGTTGCGCGTCCCGCCCTGCGTCATCGGGCCCTGCTCGATCTCGACTGGGACGAGCGCTACCGCCAATTGACCCGCCAGCCAGAAACACGAGAGTCACATCTGCGCGAACGATTGCTGGCCGACTTCATCTACCACGCCGCGCCGTCCACCGCCGGCTACCGCGACACCCTGCGCAGCGACCCCGACCTGCGCCGCTACATCGGAGAGGAACAATGGTAGTAACCGCCAAGGATCGAAGCTTATGTCCTGAGGGGTGGCGCCGCCGTCTCGCTTGGGCTCGACGGGCCCCTGGGCCAGCGCTAATGCCGCTTACAGACAAGAAACTGAGGGCGCTGGCTGAGGATTCATGAACGGCAGCACTAAGGCGCGATCCGAGCCGGGATAGAGACCATGGCAATAGAACGTTCCAACCCGCTGACGGCGGCGCTCTTGGAACGCTACCGTCTGCGGGCCCGCAAGCTGCTGCGTCCGGGCATGGTCGGAGCCCACCAGACGCGGCGCAAGGGGCAGAGCCTGGAGTTCCGCGAGTTTCAGCGCTACGCCCGGGGCGACGACATCCGCCACGTCGACTGGCGGGCCTCGGCCCGTTTCGGAGGCAAGCACGACCTGCTGGTACGCAGCTTCGCCGCCGAGGAGCAATTGACGCTGGTCGTTTCCCTGGACACGCGCCCCAGCATGCTGCTGCCCGAGGCACTTCCCAAGCTCCAGGCCGCCCTGTGGACGGCCCAAGCCCTGGGAACCATCGCTTTGCGCTCCTCAGACCGGGTGGTCCTGCACCGGCTCTTCGGACCCGCCGCGGGAAGCGCCGCCGAGCTGGCGGGCACGGCTTCAGTCACGGCTCTGGCGCCCGCCCTCAAGCGCCTGGCGCGTCCGCTGTCGGGGCAGGACGAAGAACTGCCTGCCAATCTCAGCCTGCTGGGACGCCTGCTCCCTCCGGCCGGAGTGTGGGTCATTCTCACCGACCTTTACTTTGACTCCGAGGCGACGGCGCGCCAATTGGGACACAAGATCGCCGCCGCTCAAGACGGCTTGCGCTGGGTCATCCTCATCGACCTCGACTCCTGGCCTCACGAAAAGGCGCTGCTGGGAAGGGGAGCGCGGCGCATCGAAGGGCTGCGCAGGCGCCAGGACGATCCGCGGGTGGAGCTTGACGAATCGACCTTGAGACAAGTGGAAGAGCGCATCCGATCGGGCAAGCAGCGCCTGCGCAACCACCTGCGCCGCAGCGGGCTCGACTGGCTGCACTGGGCCTATCCCGCTCAAGAGCGCTTCGACGCAGAATCGTTTTTTCGCGCCTGCTTTCTCGATGATCCCGTGCTGGAACGGCTGTTTATGCGGGAGGCGAAGTGACCCTGACCTGGCTGGCGGCACTGATGGGTGCAGTATTGGCGGCCATGGTGCTGGCCCACCTGGCGCGTCCGCGCATCGAGCGGCGCAGGATCTCCTCCAGACGCTTCTTCCGCGAACTGCCCCCCATCAGCCGTTCGGCCCGGCGCTGGCGTTGGAATCCGCCGCCCATGACGCTCTCCTTCTGGCTGCGGGTGGCGGTTGTCGCGCTGCTGCTGGCCGCCCTGCTCTCGGTGGGCCTCGAGTGGGAGGCGGGTGCGGTGCAGGTCTCCGGCGCCGCCCTCCTGCTCGACACCTCGGCCAGCCTCTCCACCGGCGTCCCCCAAGGCGGAATCCGCTTTGAGGTGGCCCTGCAACGGTTGCAGGAACTCTTGCAGCAAGTCCGCCCATCGGGTCAGGCCTCTTGCTTTCGATTGCTGGCCTTCGACCTCGAAGTCCGGGAAATCGCGTCGGGAAGCGCCTCCCAGGTCCTGACCGCGGCCCAGAGCCTCTCTCCGCGGGCGCTGGGGACCAACCTTGACCTGGTTCGACAAAGCGCGCGAAGGCTGCTGGAGGGAGAGGTCGCAGGCCGTCAGGCGCCGTCCGTCCAGCCTACCTGCCCGGTGGGTGCGGTGGTGGCCATCAGCGACCGTCCGGCGCCTCAATGGGCCGCCGAACTTTCGGCCTGGATCGATATCGGAGGTCCCGTCGACAACGCCGGCTTCACCACTCTGTCGGCCCGCCGCGACCCCCTCACCGGACGCGTCGATGAAGTCCTGGCCGAGCTGCGAAGCTGGGGTCCGCCTCCAGCCCGAGCGCGCCTGCGGGTTCAGGCGCCTGACGGGTCCATCCTCAGCGACCAGTCCCCCGCCTGGGAACGGGGACGCGCCAGCCTGCGCTTCGCTCCCGCCAGAGCCGGACGTCATCGCCTCGTCCTGACGTCCCCGGACGCCTATGACTACGACAACCAGGCCGTCATCGACATCCCTCCAGCCCGCCGCCTGCGGGTGGAGTGGGGCATCCAGGCCCCCGCACTGCTCCAGCGGCTGGGATGGCAGCGCGCAGCGCCGACCGTCAACGGCGCCGGGCAAGGCCCCGACTTGAAGGTCCTGCCCTGGACGGAACTGGCAGATGCGTCCCCGGCCTCACAGAACGCCGTCCCCGCCCTCTACCTGGGTCCCGGCTATGCTCAACCCTCGGGCGGGGAGGTTCCCCCCTCGACCCAGATCTCAGACTTCCTCGAATCCAGCCCACTGCTCGCCGGACTCAACTTCGACGTTGCCGAAGCCCTGGGCATCGCCGCCCCTCCGCAGCCCCTGCCCGAAACCTTCACGCCCGTCCTTCGCGGACTCAACGGAATCTGGATCGGACTGCGCGCCGACCCGCCCGCGGTCTACATCCCCGGCCCCCCGCTAGGCGGCGAAGACGACGCGGGACGCTTCTCGACCACCGTCTTTTTCAACGCCGTGCGACATCTGCTGGGCCACCGTCCGCTGCCTCCCCTCTACACCCTCACCACACCCTCCCAACCGCTGCCCGAAGGCAGCCGTCTGGCCCTTCATGACCAGGAAGGAAATACCGCCTACCAGCCCCGTTCCCTGGGCAACCTCTCCACCCTTTCACCGGTCGCGTCCCGAGCCGCTTCGGCGCCCGTCTGGCCGGCTCTGCTGGTCTTCAGCGCCGCCCTCTTCCTGGCCGAGACCCTGCTATCCGCACGAAAGCCTTGAAATAGCCTGCTGCAAAGGGAGTTCAGGATTTGCAGCCCTTGCTCCGATGGGCGGCTTGCATTACACTCTGCGGCTATTGACGAGGAGATGCCATGATTCTAGCCGACCATGAGATTCGCAAGCTGGCCCTCGAGGAGCAAATGATCGAGCCCTTCCAGGACGGACAGGTGCGGGGCGGCGCCATCAGCTACGGGGTCAGTTCCTTCGGCTACGACATGCGCATCGCCGGCGAGTTCCGCGTCTTCACTCCCAACGCCTGGAATAGCGTGGTCGACCCCAAGGACATCGACGAGCGGGCCATGGTGGAATACGCGGTCGACGACCACATCCTCATCCCGCCCAACTCTTACGCGCTGGGACGCTCGCTGGAATACTTCAAGATCCCCGACGAGGTGCTGTGCGTGGTTCTGGGCAAAAGCACCTACGCCCGTTCAGGAATCATCGTCAACGTGACTCCGCTGGAGCCGGGCTGGGAAGGTCACGTCACCATCGAAGTCAGCAACGCCACTTCCCTTCCTGCCAAGATCTACGCCAACGAAGGCATCGCCCAAGTGCTCTTCTTCCGCGGCAACCGTCCTCACACCACCTACCGCGACAAAGGCGGAAAGTACCAGGGCCAGACCGGCATCACCCTACCCCGCATGGAAGAGCCATAGCAGCATTACTCCTCTGGGCAACATTATTTCCTTGCCGACTTCAAGTTGCGCTGCTATTTTAAAGATATCGAATTAATTAAGACTCTTAATTAATTGGCTAACAACCACCATCCACGGGAGGTAGAACATGCAACGGATTAACGGACGCAGTCGAATGTGGCACTGCCTTTTTGCGGTTTTGCTGATGGTTTCGAGTACATCCAGCGCCTGGGGACAACCCTGTCAGAATCTGGTTTTCAGCGATGAGTTCGATGGGACCGCGGTAGACACGGGCAAGTGGGAGTTTCAGGAAGGGGACGGCTGCAACATCGGGCTGTGCGGATGGGGAAACGGCGAGCTGCAGTGGTACAAGGCCGAGAACGCCACCGTGGCAGACGGCATCCTCACCATCACCGCCAAAATGGAGCGGATGCGGGGCAGCCGCTACACCTCGGCGCGCCTGCGCACCGCCAACCGGCCCGGCGGCGGCGAATGGACCAACGGACGCTTCGAGGCCCGCATCAAGCTTCCCGAGGGACAGGGGTTGTGGCCGGCCTTCTGGATGCTTCCCACCGATCCCGACGTGGGATGGCCCAGCAGCGGCGAGATCGACATCATGGAATCCACGGGTCAGGCCTCGATGTTCGCCAGCGGCACCATTCATTTCGGCGATCCCTTCCCCGACAACTCCTTCACCGGGGCCAGCATCCTTAAGCAGCCGGGAAAGTGGTCGGACGACTTCCACGTTTTCGCCATCGAGTGGGACCCCTTGGAGATCCGCTGGTATGTGGACGACCTGCTTTACTCAGTCAGGACGCCCGCCGATCTGGGAGGGCACAGTTGGCCCTTCGAGAACTATGCCTACCACTTTCTTGTCAACGTGGCGGTGGGGGGAACCCTGGGAGGAACGCCCGATGACAGCATCTTCCCCCGCAGCATGCTGGTCGATTACGTCAGAGTCTACGACCGGGGGCAGCCCTCCCTGTCGGGGCCCCACATCGTAGGACCCGCCGCCTCAGGCGTAAGCTACAGCGTCATCGACGAGAACGGCACGGGCGGCAGCTACGCCTGGACGGTGCCCGCCGGAGCCACCCTGGTCTCGGGTCAGGGAACCTCCAGCATCACCGTCGATTTCGCCGACAACGGCAGCGGCGCGGTCGAGGTCAGCGTCGACAACAGTTGCGGCACCGCCGACCTGAGCCTGCCGGTCTTCGTGGAGCCCACGCTGACGCCCCAGTTCGTCTTCGACGACTTCGAGTCCAACCGCAACGTGACCTATACCTTCGTGGAAGGCTCTTTCGACCCTTCCGCGCCCAATCCCTCTCCGGATTCGGTCAACAGCAGCGCCGTGGTGGCCCAGTACGTCAGGGAGCCGGTGCCTTTCGACGTGATCGCCATGCAGACCGCGGATTTAACCGACGCGGGACTTTTGGTGAGCGGGCAAGAGGCCTTCTTCTTGGACGTGCTGACAACAGCCCCGGCGGGAACGCTGATCTTCCTGCAGCTTGAGGATTCCTCACTGGCCACGCCGGAGAACTTCCCCGCCGGACGTCATTCCCGCTACTCAGCCAACACCGGGCCCGGCAGCGGCTGGCAGCGCTTGCGCTTCCGGCTGGACGCCCGCCTGGACGGCAATGTGGCCGACACTCAGGTCGACTCCATCATTATCCTCTTCGATTCCGGCAACTCCAGCAGCGACACCTACTACTGGGACAATTTCGACCTCTACGGAATGGGGGGCGGAGGCCAGGATCCGGCCGCAAGCGTACACGTGGAGAACATCGCCACCGGCACGCAGGGAGCCGGAATGGGACAGAAGTTCGGCACGGCTACGGTCACCGTCCGCGACAATAACGGCGATCCGGTGGCCGACGTGAACGTGACCGGGACCTTCAGCGGGACCTTCAGCGAGACCGCCAACGCCGTCACCGACGCCAACGGAGAAGCGGTCTTGCAGACCCAGTCCACTGCCGGCGGGAAGGTGACGGTCAACGTCTGCGTCGACAACCTGAGCCACGCCACCCTCAGCTACGACCCCTCGGCCAACCAGGTCACCTGTCAGTAGCGCCGCGGGACGCGCTTTGGGCTCAAGCCGACACGGTCCGGTCCTGCTGGTCTGTGGTCTTCTCCCGATAACTTTCGAAGCGACCGTTGACGTAAATGACGCGGTGTTCCAGGCGGGCCAGGTAAGACGCCGCCACCGAAGCCCGGGCGCCGGTCGCGCAGTGGACGAGCAGCGTCCTGTCGGCGGGGATGTCCTTTCGATACTCGGGCAGGCGCGTGTAAGAGGCGTTGTGCGCGGATGGCACGTGCCCGGCCGCGAATTCGGCGCCGGTTCTGACGTCCAGCACCAGCGAGTCTGCCCGCAGACGCAACTCCTGTAGGGCACTGATGTCGACCTCCTCGATTGCGTCGGCTTGGCCTCCGCCCTGAAAATAGCGTTCCAAGGTGGAGGGGTCGGCGAATCCGGGCAGATTGTCGTAGCCGATGCGCACCAGGTCGCGTACGGCTTCTTCCAGCCGGTCTTCGTCGATAATCAGGTAAAGGGGCGTCGTCTCGTCTTCGACGACCGAGCCTACGGCGGTATTGAAGATCCTCAGCGGCGCATAGAGGCTGCCGGGGATATGGCGGGCCATAAAATCGGAACGGCTGGTGCGGGCGTCCACGATCAGGGCGTCCTTGCGCTTCGCCACCTTTCCAAGTTCTCTGGCCGTCAGGCTCCGGGGGCGGGGAAGATCGCTCAGCAGAGGAACGCCGTTCTTGTTGTCGCGCTTCATGCGGGCGAAATAAAGAGGAGGTTCGGGCTGACCCTCGAGGATGAAGTCGACAAAGGCGTCCTCGCCTTCCCTGGCCTTCTCGAAGGCCGGACTGAAGCGCATCTCGTAGCCGGCCGTGGTCATGGGAACGGCTCCCAGGGCCTTGCCGCAGGCCGACCCCGCACCGTGAGCCGGCCAGATCTGGAGGAACTCGGGCAATTCCAGAAAGCGCCGGGCCGAATTGTAGAGCCGGAGGGCCGACGGCTTCATCGCTCCCTCCACTTTGGCCGCCGTCTCCAGCAGATCGGGACGGCCCATGTCCCCCACGAAAACGAAATCGCCGGTGGCGATGCCCATGGGCTCCCCGGCACCGCCTCCACGGTCGGTCACCACGAAGGAAAGATGCTCGGGCGTATGCCCCGGAGTATGCAGCGCTTTGAATTCGATCTTGCCGATCCGGAAGGTGTCTCCGTCTTTGAGCAGGACGGCGTCACGGTCGCCCAACTTGACCCACTCATAGCGCCACTCCTCGCCTCCCTCGTCGGAGAGGTAAAGCCTTGCGCCCAAGCGATGAGCGAGCTCCCGGGCGCCGGACAGAAAGTCGGCATGGATATGGGTTTCGGCCACCGCGGCGATGTTCAGATCCTCGGCCTCGGCGACCTGTAAATAGCGGTCGATATCGCGCTCAGGATCGATCACGATGGCCTCGCCCGTGGCTTGGCATCCGATCAGATATGCGTACTGGGCCAGCTTGGCGTCTTTGATTTGCCTGAAAAGCATTTTTTCTCTCCCAAATCTTCTCTCACAGCTTAGCAACAAGTAGTGCTGAAAATGAAGCGTTGGCGGGAAAAACTTTAGCGGTGGACATTCGAATGTGTCAGGATTGAAGAAGATGACCGACGAGCAAATCAGTCAGGCGATCTCCTACAACCGAAGGCAGGGCTTCAGCACAGAGGAAGTCGAGTTCATTCAGCGAACCGTGGGTTCGGAGGCGGACGGACTCTGGGGATCCCTGACGGTCAAGGCGATCTGGCGGTGGCAAAAGGACCACGACATTCCCCCGGACGGCAAAGTCTGGCGCAACGATGCTGGAAACACCTGGCCCCGTATCAAGCAGGCCGGCGCCGAGGAAGAGCACGGCATCTTTCGCGTCGGCCTGTGGATCGATGATCCGCCCAGCCGGGTGCTCGAGGCAGGCTTCGCCGATGCGCTGCAAGAGATCGGCGCCACTTCGGCGGCCATCATGGTCAACGCCTCCAACACCCGGACCAGCGATCCGCCCTGGAAGCCTCTGTGGTCAAGCGGCCAACTTGTCCGGGCCGCCGAGCTGTTGCGGCAGCGGAACATCGAACTGATCCTGACGGCTTGGCCGCGGCCCTCGGCGAGCCAGATCGGAGAGATGAGACCGGCCCTGGCAGAGTTGCTGGATGCCACCGGCGCCGAAGCCCTGGAACTCGATGCCGAAGGGAATTGGAGAAGCCGTTTCCTGGAAGGCTTCGCTTCAATGCAAGAAGCCGGGCAGGCGCTGGCAGGAGAGCTCCGAGCCCTGCTGCCCCCCGGCGGACGCTTGGAACTGACCACCTATCCCTTTCATTCCGAATTCACTTCCTCGGCCGCCCTTTCACCTCATATGGACGTCCTGTTGCCCCAGGCCTACAGCGTCTTCCGGGCCGACGACGACGCTACTCATTGGGGAGAGCAACTGGCGCCCGGAAACATGCAGCGGCTGGCTATCGAGAGGGCCCGCAGCGTCTCCGGCCCCGCCGTGGCCTGCGGACTGGCGGCTTATTTTCAGGACCGCTATCCCGGCCACAGCGCCCAGGACTCGATGTCTAGCGCTCTCCAGGCCGTGTCCGCCGATGGCGTCTCCGAGATCCGCTACTGGTCCTCCAAGTGGACCATCGGCCATATGAAGAACGCCTATGCCGAGGCCTTCTTGCGCGGAATTCCCAAAGCGGACGCGTGAAGTCGAGCCGCGCCTTTTTCTCCTTGTAACGGGATGGCCGGCCAAGGACGACAGCGGTTCCCACACCGGTACGCACCCAAAAGACCCCAAAGAGGAAAAAAACATTGACCGGCCCGCCGACTTTGCCTACAATGTAAGCATCATGGCCAAGGCGGAGTTCATCGGCGAATTCGAGCAACTGGTGCTGCTGGCGGTGCTGCGCTGCGGCGAGGACGCATACGGCGTCAGCATCGGCGCCGAGATCCGCCGTCAGACGGGACGCAGCAGCTCGCGGGGCGCCCTCTACGTCACGCTGGAACGGCTGGAGAAGAAGGGCTACCTGCAATCTCGCCTGGCCGACTCTTCGCAGCAGCGCATGGGACGTCCCCGCCGCTACTACCGGCTATGTCCGGCGGCCCTCAAGGCCTTGCGGACGCAACGCCAGGCGCTGCTCAGCATGTGGGAGGGATTCGAGGAAGAGCTGGAGCCGTCTTCATGAACGCTCGCTCCGACCGGCGTCCTCAGGTTCCCGGCTGGACGGAAGCCCTGCTTTCCCGGCACCTTCCCGCCCGCCTTTCCAGCGAGGTGCTGGGAGATTTTGAAGAAGAGCTCTTAGAGTTGCGGCTGAGCTGGCCGGCCCGCCATCTCTGGTGCCTGCGCCAGGCGTCGTCGGTCTTATTCCATTCTCTGCTCGGCAAGTTCTCCTCGCCAGGGAGACTCCCCAAGAGACGAGGAGATTCTTTCATGAACGCTTTCGGTCAAGACTTCCGCATCGCATTCCGCAAGCTTGCAAGGCGTCCCGTTGTGAGCTTCTTGGCGCTATTGACGCTGGCCTTGGGCATCGGCGCCAACAGCGCCATCTACTCCGTCGTCTATGCCGTCATGCTCAAGCCTTCGCCTTACCCCAACGCCGAGCGGACGCTCATGTTGGGAATGCGGGGCGAGGACTCTTCGGTCTCCTTCAGGGAGTGCCGCCAGGTCCTCGACAAAGCCGCCACTCTGGAGAAGGCGGGCTGCTACTCGGGCTGGACGGTGAGCCTTTCGGGAGACGACGACGCCGTCCTGCTGCGCGCCGCGGCGGTCTATGGAGACTTCTTTGAAGTGCTCGGCCAGCCCGCCCTCCTGGGCCGGCTGCCCTCGGCTCAGGAACTGGAGCGTCATGAGGAACGGCCTGTGGTCATCAGCTCACAATTGTGGCGGACCCGTTTCGCTGCCGACTCGTCGGTGATCGGCCGCGAGGTCCTCTTGGACGGCTCTCCCGCCACCATCGTGGGAGTCCTGCCCGATTCCTTCGAGATTCCCAACCCTGGCGTCCAAGCCTGGTTTCCTCTGCGGCCCTTCCAGGAGCAGGGAGACTACCGGCGCTACCGCTACCTCGACGTGCTGGGTTTGCGCCGCTCCGAGACCGGACCGCAAGCCGTCCGCCAGGAGATAGAGGCCTTGGAGATGGGGATGCTGGCCGAAGTGGTCGACTCGCCCCAGGAGGTCGTCGACTGGACGACGACGGTGACTCCTCTGAGTGCCTACCAATCGGCTCAGGCGCGTCCTCTGCTGAATGCGCTTTGGGCGGCGGCCGGCTTCGTCTTGCTGATCGCCTGTGCCAACGTCGCCAACCTCCAGCTTTCGCGCGCTTCGGCGCGGCAGCGCGAGATCACGCTGCGCCGGGCCCTGGGCGCCGGACGCCTGAGACTTTTGCGCCAATTGCTGGTGGAGAACGTCCTGCTGGCGGTGAGCGGAGGAGCGCTGGGACTGGCCGTAGCCTACTTCGCCGTCAACGGACTGCGCCGCTTTCTGCCCGCTGAAACGCCCCGAGTGGCCGAAATTGCGCTTGATCACCAGGTGCTGCTCTTCACCCTGGCAGTCTCCCTGGCCGCTGGACTGCTCTTCGGACTTGCCCCCGCCTTGCGCTTGAGCCGCCGTCGCCATTTCTCAGCCCTTGGCGCCGGACGCACGCTGACCGCCGACCTCGGCCAAGAACGCCTCAGCCGCCTCCTGGTGGTGGCCGAGACGGCTTTGGGGCTTGTTCTGGTGGTGGGAGCCGGACTGATGGTGCAGACCCTGCACCGCCTGACCAGCGTCGATCCGGGATTCGGCGCCCAAGGCGTGATCCGAATGGAACTTTCGGTACCCCGCAACCGCTACCCCGAACAGGAGGAGGTGGTCCGTTTCTTCCAGAGGGCCATGGAGGAAGTGCGCAATCTGCCCCAGGTCGAGGAAGCCGGACTCGTCCACCTCACCCCCTTTACCGGATACAATTGGGGCAGCCGCTTGGAGATCGAGGGACGGACCTTCTCCGATCTTCAAGAACAGCCCATGACCGACTGGCAGATCGCCGACTCGGGCTACTTCAGGGCCATGCGCATCCCGCTGCTGCAGGGACGGACTTTCGACCCGCGCGACATCCAGCAGGGCGCCACACCGGTGACGGTCATCAACCACGCCCTGGCCCAGACCCTCTGGCCTGGCGAATCGGCTCTGGGCAAGCGCATCCGCAGCGGCCAGGAAGGCGACGTATGGGTGACGGTCGTGGGGGTGGTGGGGAACGTCCGCCATCATGGGTTGGACCAGCCTCCGCTTCCCGAAATGTATCGTCCGCTGGGACAAAGGAGCCTGCGCGGGATGCACGCCGTAGCCCTTGCGTCGGGCCCACTCGAGGGGGCCATCCCCGCCATCCGCGATACCTTGCGCCAGCTTGATCCCCAAGTGCCGGTATCCCACCTGGCTCCCTTGGAGGAAAAGATCCAGGGGTCGATGCGGGACCGAAGCCTCATGCTGGGTCTGTTAGGTTCTTTTGCGCTGCTGGCCTTGCTCCTTGGAGCCGTCGGCATTTACGGAGTGTTCTCCGACGGGGTGGCCCGCCGCCTTCCCGAACTGAGTATCCGCATGGCCCTCGGGGCCAGCCCTTCCCACCTCAAACGCCGAGTCGTGAGCCAAGGGCTCAGGACCGCTCTGGCGGGCGTGGTACTGGGACTGGCCGCGGCCTTGGGCCTGTCCCGCCTGCTGGAAGGCCACCTCTTCCAAACCGATCCCCACGACCCCCTGTTGTTGGCCTCTCTCTCAATCTTTCTGCTGCTTGTTTCGGCGGCCGCCTGCTACCTCCCTGCACGGCGCGCTTCCCGCACCGACCCCCTGCAAGTCCTGCGCGACGTGTAGGACGGCCTTCAGGCCTTGGCATGAGGCTTGCTCCTCTTCGAGTAGGGAACAAAGCCTGTACGGAGAGGAGGACCGCCATGAAGGCTCTGTTGTCGCTTTTGTTGCTGGGCGGATGGGGTTGGGCACCTCAGGATTCAGACGTCCTGAACAAGCCAGCCCTGCTTAGGGAAGCCCATCAGGCGCTATGGGATTACTGCGGCGAACGCCAGAATCGCGGACACTGCCGGCAGCCGGGGCAACCTCGGATCGGTCTCCTCGCGGGACCCATCGTGGTTCCTGACCACCACAGCCTGCACCGTAGTCTCCCAACGCCCGATTCCATTACTATTGAAGGCCTCGTCCAGGAGGCGACCGGAGGCATCATCCCCGGGGCCACGGTCCGCTGCCTGTCCCAGCAGGGCGAGCTGCTGCACACAACCATCAGCGGCGACTCAGGACGGTTCTCCTTTCCGCCCTTGCCACCGGGCCCCTACCAGATCTCGGCCGCCTTCTCCGGCTTCAAGCAAGCCCTCATCGAGTTCGAACCGCAGGGCACGCCGATGGCCCCTTTGAGGCTAAGGCTGGAAATCGGTCCCTCCAGCGAGGTGGTCGTGCAGCACCTGCCCGAGAGAGCCGGGGGGCCGCGAGATCTGGCTGTGACGCTGCTGTCCTTGGAGCAGGCCTCAGGATTCCTTCCTTTTGCGGTCCTGCGTACGCAAGAAGGCAGCCGGGTACTCACACGCAGTCTGGGCAAGGGAATCGAAGCCTACTCCAGCCAGTCCGAGTGGCTGCAGGACCTGGCCCGTTCGCGCAAGTTCTATGAGGTTGCGCTCGACCTGCCCGGCGGACCCCAGCGCCTGGCTCCCTACCTGCAGAACTGGGCCGCCCAAGCCGCCTCGCACAGCTATCTGCAGCTTCGTGATCTGACGGAAGATGAGCAGCCTCTCTTCATCGCCGCCGCCATCGATATCTATGTCGTGTCCATCTGGAGACAGATGGAGGACTTGCCTGCCATCGATCTGCTCACCGACCCGCCGGTGGAGGGAGCGTCGCAACACCTTCATTACCTCTTGGACAAGGTCGCCGCGGGACGAGATGACCTGGAAGCCCTGGGCGCTTTCCAACCCCAGCACCTGGACACCCTGCGCCCTTTCCTGGAGGCCCGCCTGGGAATGTTTTCCCTTCACCGGGAGCAGCGCGAACCGTTCCCAGACGAACCTCCACGCCTGCTGGTCGCCTTTCCGGTCGGTCCCTGGCTGATCTATCTGGATGCCGATTCAGACTCGCTGGAAGTGGAATCCCTGCTCATCGACGATTGAGAATGGGGCCCCGGCCTCCGCAGGAAGTTCTCTATGAGGCGAATGCGAACTGTGATACGTTTAACTAACTAATAGACATAAAGTCCGCCAAGAGGCTGAAGAGGCATCGGACCTCAGGCCATCCGCCGCCAGTTTGGAAGCGCCACGCATTCACCATCGTTTCGCATGCGCCTGCTTGTTCCATGTAATCCTCTTTGAGTAACAATCAGCTTCACACTCGCTCGACTCGTCGCCTCCAATCTCCGCGGATTTTGCGCGGACACTTTTGCCCAAAGGAGGCACCCATGTTGGCAAACAACCGATCAAGCCTGAGCGTTCTTGCAGCCGCGGCGGTGCTCGCCGTGGCTCTGACGGCCCTGCCCGTCATGGCTCAGGAGCGCAGCAACATGCAGGAGAGAATTGACCAAGCCATCTCTCTTCTGGAGCAGTCCAAGTCCTGCGAGACAGCCCGGGCTGCCATCGACCTGGGATTGCAGATCCTCTATGGCGGCCTGCGTCCTTTGCGTTCCAAGGGCTCGGAGGCTTCCATCGAGGCCGACCGCGCCATCAGCCAGAACGAGCGAAACTTCGCAGAGGCTCTGCGGCGATACTCAGAGGAAGGAAGCTGCGCCGAGCAGCAGGCTCGGGCCTTCGATCTCAAGATCTTCGTCGAGGAGATGAACGAGGTCGCCGAGGCCGTCTCCCGCATCACCGAGCAATGCGGAGAAGGCGACCGCATCGACCAGCAGCCCTGTGACCAGCTCAGGCCCGTTCTCGACGAGGAGACGGGTCACGAGTTCGCGGCCTTCCCCGGAGACGGCCAGGAAAAGGAAGAGGCCCGTGCCGACCGTACATTTCCGCCGGTGCGCATTATCCGTCCCTCCTACTCGGTCAAGCTGCGCAGCGGATTCGTCCCGCCCTGGACTTTCGGGTGGGATGAAGACGTCGTCCTCACTGAAGCCCTGGCACCGGGCGAGTGCACCGTCATCTTCAAGGAAACCAAAGGGCTGATGATCCGCTTGCACTTTGAGAGGATCATCGTCGTCACCGATCCCTGGGTAACTGTCTTCGGGGCTCCCAGGGGAACCAAGATTCCTATTTGGCGGCTGGAGTTCGTACCCTCCGAGTACGTCAAAGAGTGGAACATCTGCAACCAGCACACGAACATCAAGAAGACCGTAACTCAACGCGTCAAACAAGACCGCGCTTTGAACTACTTCTGGCGCTTCTATCCCAAGGGCCGCTACAAGCACTGACCCGGCCGGCTCACTCTACGGGGCGCGGCTCGGGCCAGGGCTTGAACTGATGCCTGGAGCCGCGTCCCGGCCCTGCCAAGGCCATCCAGTAAACACTCGTCACCACTTTTTCGTCCCACTTCTTGACGGATGCGCGACCAACGTGCCGCAATGGATAGGGTCGAAATTATGAAAGTCCGCCTCAAGCATCAACAGCTCGCCAGGGAGCTGGAAAAGCGCAATTTGAGCCTCAATCACTGGGGACTCAAGATGGGCTTGAGCAAGGGGCATCTTTCGCTGCTGGTCAATGGCAAACGGCCTTATCCCAGTCCTTCGACGCGGCGCAAACTGCTGCGCGGGCTGGAAACCGATTTCCATGTGCTCTTCGAAGTCGAAAACGACGAGAAGAGCAATTCCGGCGGCGCCGGCATGAGTTCTTCATTCAGAACTCGCTTGTCCCCTCAAGGTCCCCGAGGAGCATCGACGATGGAAAGCATCCGCCAAGACATCCGCACCGCCTTTCGTTCCCTGGTACGGCATCCCTCCTTCGCGCTGACGGCCCTGCTGACGTTGGCGCTGGGTATCGGCGCCAACACGGCCATCTTCAGCGCCGTCAGCGCAGTGCTGATCAATCCGCTGCCCTATCGCCAGCCGGGCCGCCTGGTGGCAGTGTGGAACCTGCTGGCTTCAACCGGGCCGGGATTCTCCCATCTCTCGGGGCCGGAATACGTCGACTTGAGCCGGCGCAATCAATCGCTGGAGAGTCTGGCGGCGGGCACCCTCGATTACCAGTCGCTGACCGGACGGGGAGATCCTCTGCGCCTGGGGGCGGCATATGTGAGCGGGAACTTCTTCTCCACGCTGGGCGTGGAGGCGCTCCATGGACGCACCTTGCAGCCCGCCGATCTGGCTCCCGAGGCCCCGCCCGCGGCCCTGCTCAGCCACGGACTGTGGAGCAGCGTCTTCGCCGCCTCCGCCGAGGTGGTGGGTCAGACCATCCAGCTCGACGGACGCGCCTACGAGGTGGTGGGCGTGCTGCCGGCCCGTTTCTCCGTCCGCAACCCCGACATCCCCCTGCTGCAGCCTCAGGACGTCTACCTGCCTTTTCCCTTCCCCTTCGAGCGGCTGGAGCGCGACTCCCGCTTCCTGCTGGCCATCGGACGCCTCAAGTCCGGCGTCACGCCCGCGGCGGCCCAGTCCGACATGGACGGGGTGGCCAACCAACTGGCCGTCGACTTCATCGAGGACTACCACGACAAAGGCTACGGCATCGCCGTCGAGCCGCTGGACGAGCAAATCGCCGGGCAGTCGCGCTTCTCCCTGCTGGCTTTGCAGGGCGCGGTGGGATTCCTGCTGTTGCTGGTGTGCGTCAACCTGGCGACTTTGCAACTGGCGCGGGCCGCCGCCCGCCGCAGCGAGGTGGCCATCCGCATGGCTCTGGGCGCAGGACGGCTGCGCCTGGCCCGCCAGTTCCTGGCCGAAGCCCTTTTGCTGGCCCTGCCCGGAGGGATCGCCGCCATCGGACTGGCCCACCTGGGGGTGGACGCCATACGCCGCCTGGGGCCTTCCTCCATCCCCCGTCTGGACGAGCTGGCCATCGACACGCGCGTCCTGCTCTTCGCGGCCGCCGTCTCGCTGGCCGCCGCCCTGGTCTTCGGGCTGGCGCCGCTGCTGCAGATCTCTCTCAAGCGCTTGGCCCGCAACCTGGCCGGGGACGCCCGCAGCGGCGGCCGGCGCCGGGGCGAGATGCGTCTGCGTCAGGGACTGGTGGCCGCCCAGGTGGCCCTGGCCCTGATGCTCACGGTGGGCTGCGGACTGATGCTGCGCAGCCTGCTCCACTTGCAGGCCGTGGACTCGGGATTCCAGGGCCGGGACGTCCTCACCCTGGCCATCTCGCTGCCCTCGGCCAAGTACCCCGAGCGCCGGCAACAGGTGGCTTTCTTTGAGCGCCTGGAGCAAGCCTTCGCCGCTGTTCCGGGCGTGGACTCGGTCGGCGCCGTCTCGCGCCTGCCCTTCTCCCACACCAACATGAGCGGAGGCGTCACCATCGAAGACCCCGCCAGCGAGCCGGGGCCGGTCAAGTACGAACTGGCCCGCCGCCACGCCACTCCCGGCTATTTCGCGGCTATGGGCATCGAACTGGTGGAGGGGCGCCTTTTCGACTCGCGGGACCAGTCCGACAGCGCCCCGGTGGCCCTCATCGACGACCGCCTGGCGCAACGCCTGTGGCCGGGCCAAAGCGTCCTGGGACGCCGCCTCCACCGCGGCGGACTGCAGACCGAGCGCCCCTGGCGCACCATCGTGGGCGTGGTGCGCCACGTCAAGCACCGCGGACTCGACGTGGAGGGACGCGAGCAAGTTTATTTCCCCCTCACACAACAGCCCGACGATACCGGATTCATGTTCATCACCGTCCGCTCGCCGCTTTCGGCCTCGGCGCTGACGCCGTCGCTGCGCCAGGCCCTGCGGACGCTCGATCCCGACCTGCCCCTGTCTCAACTGGCCTCCATGCAGGAGCGCGTCGCCTCCTCCTTGGCCCAGCCCCGCTTCTACTCGCTGCTGCTGGCCATGTTCGCCCTGCTGGGACTGTGCCTGGGATCGATGGGAGTCTATTCGGTGATCGCCTACATGGTCCACCGCCGCACCCGCGAAATCGGCCTGCGCATGGCACTGGGAGCCCGCACCGATGAGGTCTTCCGCATGGTTGTCCGCCGCGCCCTGGCCCTGGCGGTTGTGGGCATCGCCGCCGGAACGGCCGCCTCGCTGGCCCTGGGCGGCTACCTCTCCACGCTGCTCTTCCAAGTCGTCCCAACCGACCCGCTCACCCTGGCCGCCAGCGCCCTCATCCTCCTGCTCATCGCCCTGGCCGCCGCCGCCTTCCCCGCCCGCCGCGCCGCCTCCCTCAACCCCACCTGCGCCCTGCGGGTGGACTGAGGCTTAGGGGAACCGGGGAGGGCAATCCGGCGTGGAAGAGGCATGGGAAATCTCACACAAGACGTACGTTTCGCGCTGCGGGTGCTTTGGAAGAATTGGGTCTTTACGCTGACGGCGGTGCTGGTCATCGCGTTGGGGATCGGGGCTAATACGGCGGTTTTCAGCATCGTCAACGGCGTGCTGATCGACAGCCTTTCCTACCGAGAACCCGAGAGTCTGGCATTCCTGTGGGCCGACGGCTCGGCCCGCAACGGAGTCGACCGGGTGGCAGCCACCAGCGGCGACTTCCTGGACTGGAAAGAGAGCCAGGACGTTTTCAGCGACTTGGCCGCCTTGCGCAATTCCTCGCTGCGCCTGACCGAACGCGAAGACCCCATCGTGCCGCTGGTCCACGAGGTGACCCACAACTACTTCGACCTGCTGGGCGTGCAGCCGGCCCGCGGACGCGACTTCCAGCCCGACGACGAAGAGGGCCCGGCCAGAGTCGTCATGGTCAGCTACCCGCTCTGGCAGGCCGCTTTCGGAGGCGACGAGTCGTTGCTGGGCAGCGACGTCGAGCTGGACGGAGAGATGTACACCGTCATCGGCATCACTCCTCAGGACTTCTACGCCGCCCACATCTTCGCCACCCAGCCTGGACTGTGGACTCCGCTGTCGCTGGCCGGCCGCGAAGACGACCGCCGCACGCGCGATTTGGCCGTGGTGGGAAGACTGGCGCCCGGACGCAGCCTCGAGGAAGCCGAGTCGGCCATGAAGGCCATCGCCGCCAACCTTGCGCTGGAGCATCCTCGGACCAACGAGGACTGGTCGGTCAATGTTGAAGCCATCACCGATGACGTGGTGGGCGACTTCCGCCAGACCTTCACGCTGTTGCTGGCGGCGGTGGCGGCGGTGTTGCTGATCGCATGCGCCAACGTGGCGGGAATGGTGCTGACGCGGGCCCGGGGACGTTCGCGCGAGATCGCCCTGCGCACCGCTCTGGGCGCCCGCCGCACCCGCATCATCCGCCAACTGCTGACGGAAAGCCTGGTGCTGGCAGGGGCGGGCGGGGCTGCCGGACTGCTGCTGGCCTGGAACTGTTTGGGTCCGCTGACGCGCTTGATTCCCCAGAGTGCGGGGGTGCCCTTCCTGGAAAAGGTCAGCCTGGATTCCAGCGTGCTGCTCTTCACCCTGCTGGTATCGCTGGCCACCGGCATCGCCTTCGGACTTCTTCCAGCCTTCCAGGCCAGCCGCCTCAACCTCAGCGAATCGCTCAAGGAAGGCGCCCGCGGCTCCGTCGGCGGACGCCAATCGCGGGCCCAGCGCGTACTGGTGGTGGGACAGGTGGCCCTATCGCTGATGCTTCTGGCGGGCGCCGCCCTCATGCTGCAGACCTTCGGACGGCTGACCGGACTGCATCCCGGCTACGATGCCGAGCGGTTGCTGACACTGCGCCACTCGGCCCGCGGCGAAGGACTGCAAACAGCCGCCCAGCAGGTGCCCCACTTCGAACAGTTGATCGAGCAGCTCAAGACCTTGCCGGGTGTCAGCCACGTCAGCGCCTCCAACACGCTGCCTCCCCTGGCACCCTTCATCGTGCGGAGCTTCCAGATCTCGGGACAGTCCGCCGAGGAAGGGTTCGAGCCCTTGGCCATCCGCCGGGTGGTGGCCGCAGACTACTTCGAAACCATGGGCATTCCCGTCCTGCGGGGGCGCACGCTTGGATCCTTTGACCGCGCCGACACCCAGCCGGTCACGGTGGTCAACCAAGCCTTGGTGGAACGCTTCTTCCAAGGCCGCGATCCCATGGGAGCCTTGATTACGCCCCAGGGAGGACAGCCCATGCAGGTAGTGGGTGTGGCCGCCAACGTCCGCTCGCGGGGACTCGATCCGCGTCCCCAGCCCGCCTTCTACACCCCACTGGCCCAGACGCCCATGACGCCGCTCAACCTGGTGCTGCGCGTTCCCCAGGGCGATCCCATGGCCGTGGCCCGCGACGCCGAACGCATGATCTGGGACTCTACCGACAGCGGCAACGTCTACGGCATTCAAACCCTGGACCAGCGCATCGAAGACCTCTATTGGCGTCCTCAGGTGGCCTCCCTGCTGCTGGGCGGATTCGCGCTGCTGGCTCTGCTCTTGGGCGCCGCCGGAATCTACGCCGTCCTTTCGGCCTCGGTCACCCAGCGCTTCCAGGAGATCGCTATCCGCGGCGCTCTGGGAGCCCGCCGGGCCGACATTCAGCGGCTGGTGCTGGGAGAAGGACTGCGCTTGGCCTTGGGAGGGGTGGTGATCGGTACGCTGGCGGCACTGGGACTCTCGCGGCTCATCGCCAATCAGCTCTACGGCGTCAGCCCCACCGACCCTGTCACCTACGGTGCGGTGGCGGCGACGCTGCTGGCGGTGGCCGTGGCCGCTTGCCTCATCCCGGCCTACCGCGCCACCCGCATCGATCCCATGCAGGCCCTGCGTTCGGAATGAAAACCCTGGCCTTCAGTCGTCGCACTCGGCCGTCAGCACCCATGTGCTCGAAATGCAGGGCACGCCGTGCCGCCGGGAACTCCACCGCCGGAGCAAGCGCCCAAGCATCTTGACGCGCGGGAAAAAAAGTTTATGGTAGGAGCCGTTCATCCCCAAAAAGGAGCTTCACATGCTGCGAACGATCATCGCCGTCGTGGTTGGGTACATCGTCATGGCCCTGCTGGTCTTCGTTCTACTCACCATAGCTTGGATGGTGGTGGGCCCGAGCTTCGCCTTTCAGCCGGGGACCTCCAAGGTCACCTTGGGCTGGATCGCGGTCAATCTTCCGCTCAGCTTTATCGCCGCCCTGGCCGGAGGCTGCACAGCCGCTTTCATCGGGCGCAGATCCGCCCCGGTCAAAGCGCTGGCTTGCTTGGTGTTGGCACTGGGACTGGTCTTCGCCGTCCTGCACTTGGCGGTCGACGACCCTAGCGGACAGGAAGCCGTCAGCGAGGTTTCGACTGCCGAAATGAGCGCATTCGAGGCTGCTTCGGAAGCCGTCCAGCCCGCCTGGTACAACTTCCTCATTCCCTTCGTGGGCGCAGCGGGAGTCCTCCTGGGAGGACGGCGCATTCCGGAAACGGCCTAGTCCCGACAGGCACCTTCAGGATCGCCGCAGGGATGCGCCTCCCACCAGCCTTGGGTCAGCCTGCTTTTCCAGCAGCATCGGAGTGGCTGGCCGCATTCAAGGGATGCCCAACAGCCATCCATGGCTGCTCAGCCGGCCCGCAAAAGAGTGCTGATCGCCGCAGGGATGCGCCTCCCACCAGCCTTGGGTCAGCCTGCTTTTCCAGCGGCATCGGAGTGGCTGGCCGCATTCAAGGGATGCCCCGCAGCCAGCCATGGCTGCTCAGCCGGCCCGCAAGAGAGTGCTGATCGCCGCAGGCATGCGCCTCCCACCAGCCTTGGGTCAGCCTGCTTTTCCAGCGGCAGCGGAGTGGCTGGCCGCATTCAAGGGATGCCCAGCAGCCAGCCACGGCTGCTTCAGCCGGCCCGCAAAAGAGTGCTGATCGTGGCAGGGATGCCCCACAACAGGCTTGTGTGCTCGCTCTTCTTGTTGCATTCAGGCGGCTGCGGCCCAGCGCCCGCGAGGCTGGAAAAGGCAGGCGGATGCACGGCTGGTGGGAGGCGCATCCCTGCGGCGATCCTGACAACGCTGCCAGCCCGCTCCCCAGGCCCCTCCTGGGCGGCAATCCCTCTGCTAAAGTAGTCCCAAGAGCATGAACCTGGTTTTTGAGCCGCTTTTTCCCTGGACTCATCTGGCTGCAGCGTTGCTGGCTGCGGTGCTGGGGACGTTGGGGTGGAGCGCCTGGCGCAAGGGAGCAGACGGCTGGCGGAGCTGGACGCTGGGGCTGACAGCGGCGGCAACCTTCTGCTGGGGGCTGGCGGCGCTCAATCCGTTGCTGCTTGAGGAGCGGGGCGAGGGGCTGCGGCTGGTGGCGGCGCTGGACGTGTCGGACAGCGTGCTGCGGGCCGAAGGCGGATGGGAGGCGGTGCGAACCCGCACCTCGCAGGCCCTGGGGGAAGCGATCGGACGGTTGCCCGCCCAACTGCGGACTTGGGCTCGGGCCGACCTGCTCACCTTTCGCGAAAACGCGGCGACGGCCGCCGAAGAGATCGAGTTAGGCGACCTGGAAAGGGCCGTGGCCCAGATCACTCAGTCCGACTTCGCCGTGGGGATGGAGAGCGATATCGAATCGGGCCTGCGGGCCGCCGGCGGACGCATCGCCTCCAGCGGACGCGCCGGGGCCGTGGTGCTGGTCAGCGACGGCAACCAGACCCGCGGAGACGCCTTGGCCGCCGCCCGCGACCTGGCCCGGCAGGGCGTTCCCGTCCAGGTACTGGCCGTGGAAAGCGCCGCTCCTGATTTCGCCATCTCGGCCGCCGACTTGCCGCCGCGGGTGGAGGCCGGCGTCCGCACCTACCTGCGGGGCGTGCTCCGCCACTTTCGTCCCGGCCCCGTGGAAGGCCGCCTGGAGATCCGCCTCAATCCCGGATTCGAGCAGGGACACCGCTTCGGACGCAGCCTGGCCCAGGAGATCGCCATCGAGACGGAAGGCTGGGTGCGGCTGCGCCAACCGCTCTCTTTTCAGGGCTACGGACTGCAATTCGCGGAACTTTCGCTGCAAGGCAACCAGGGCGGCCCTCCCCATCGAAGACGGCTCTTCACCCACGTGACCCGTCCGCTGCGGGTGCTGGCGGTGGGCGGCGACCAGCGCTGGATCGGAGCGATTCCTGAAGGCGCCTTCCAGATCGTCCAGCGCCGCCCCGAGGACTTGAAGCGGGACGAGGACGAGGACGGGGGCTGGAGCCGCTACGACGCCGTGGTGCTCAGCGGAGTCACCTGGGAGCGCTTTCCGCCCGGCGTGGCGGAGGAGATGGCTCAGGCCGTCCGCCGCCAGGGCCTGGGACTGATGATCATCAACGGCGACCACCAGGGGGCCAAGCCCGAGGCGCTGAGCGTCCTCATGAGCTACAAAAACACTCCCCTCGACCCCCTGCTGCCGGTGGAACCGGGTCCGCGGCCGCACACTCAGGAACCGCCGCCGCGCCACGTGGTCATCGTCATCGACGCCTCGGGATCGATGGGGGGCAGGCCGCTGCGCCAGTCCAAGGAAATTGCCGCCCACATCATCGTCAACCTGCTGCGCGACGTCGACCGCCTCGATCTCATCACCTTCACCAGCGGCGCCCGCTACCTGGTCAGCAACCTGCGCATGAACGGCGAGTCCAAGCAGCGCGCGCTGGAGATGGTCAGCGCCATCCGCGCTTCGGGGGGCACCGATCCCAACCGGGCCCTCAAGCTGCTGCAAGAGCGCTCCATCGAGCAGTGCGGGCTGATCTTCATCTCCGACGGCGAATTCGAGAAGGTATCGGCGCGTCCCGACTGCCGCGCCACCGTCTTCGCCATCGGACGCAACAGCGTACCCTCCGGCTCGCCGCTGCACGATCTGGCCGACCCCTTCCCGGTGGGTCCCGGATTCAATCCCGGCGCCATCGACATCCCCTTCTTCGACGACCGTCCACGCGACCGCTACTTCGAGCCGGGACGCTTCACGCCCCTCACGGTGGAAGGCGAAAGCTACGGCCTGCCCGCACCGCGCCTGCCCCTCGAAGGCAACGCCGTCAGCCGGCGCCGCGAAGGCTCCCAGATCGTCACCTTGCGTCCCAAGCTGGCCGATCCGGTACTGGCCTACCGTCCGGCCGGGGAGGGCACCGTGGGCTTCTTCGGAAGCGGCTTCCCACCGTTGTGGCTGGATGATGCTTCGGGACGGGAGGCGATCAGGGCTTGGATTTCACGCGTGGTGGCCTACAACGCCCGCAACCGCTACCACTTCGAGATCGAGGACGTAGGCGATGCCCTGCGCGCCACTCTTTCGCTGAGCACCGAGTCGGGAGCTATCCCCGCCGTCCAGCGCCTCTCGGTGCAATTGGAAGTCGCTTCGTCCAGCCCCGACGCTTCCGAGGATGGAAGCGCCGGCCAGCCCCCTCAGCCCGTCCCCTTCCAGCCCGATCCGGCCGGTCCGGGAACCTTCACGGGCGTGATCCCCAACCCGCCGGGACGGCCGGCCCGCCAGGCCACCCTGGTCATCCGCGAATCGGGACCCGAGGCCCTGCAGCGCCCCCAGCGCGTCCCCATCCTCATCCCCGCCTCGGCACAAAGCACGACGGCCCTGACCCGCGAGGCCTACTCCTACGGAACCAACCGTTCCCTCCTGCGGGCCATCGCCCAAGCCGGCGGCGGAACCTTCTTGGGCGAATCCGACCGCCCGCTCCTCCAATCCGCCCTCGGCGAAGCCCCTCCCGTGTCCCTCTGGCCCTACCTCTCCCTGCTGGCCGCCGCCCTCTACACCACCTCCATCGCCCTGCAGCGCTGGAGAGCGTAGCTACTCGGACGAGGAGAGCCCCTTCAGCTCCAGGCCGACGGCCGCGATGGCTTCGATGGCCGGGAGGAGCCTCCGGCCCAGATCGGTCAGGCTGTACCAGACCGTGGGAGGGGAGGTGGGCCGCTCCTGGCGGCTGACGACGCCGTCCTTCTCCATGCGCCGCAGGCGGGCAGTCAGCGTCTTGGCCGAGATGCCCTTGAGGTCGCCCTTGAGTTCCATGAAGCGGCGCGGATTCTCGCGCAAATACCAGATGATGTTGGGAGTCCAGGTACCCCCCACAAGCCTCATGCATTCATCCAGCGGACAGCTTGGAGGCGGCGGCTTCACAAGGCTCTTTCGGTGACGGATCATCGGCATTCTTCTCCCCTAAAAGCTCTCCAGGCGGTTACCAAATGGCAACCGGCAATGTGGAAACCAACGCATAAGGGCCTACATCCTAGGCTGCGTTTGCGAATGATACTCACAGCCAACAAGGAGCGAATGCACATGCATCAAGATAACAGAACAGCCATCGTGACGGGGGCATCCAGCGGCATCGGACTGGAAATCGCCAGGACGCTCTTGCAGAGCGGCTACCAGGTGGTGGCCAACTCGCGTCGTATTTCCCGGTCGAAAAAGCTGACCCCTTCGGAAAACCTGGTTTTGATGGACGGCGACGTCTCTCAGCCCGAGACGGGAGCCCGATTGGTCGAAACGGCCAGGCGCCAGTTCGGATCGGTCGGCCTGCTGGTCAACAACGCCGGCGTCTTCATCCCCAAGCCTTTCACCGAATACTCCGAGGACGACTTCCAGACCCTGTTAGCCACCAATCTGGCGGGCTTTTTCCACGTCACCCAACCGACCGTGGCTCAGATGATCAGCCAAAAGTCGGGGCACATCGTCAACATCTCAACCACCCTGGCCGTGCAGCCCTTGGCGGCGGTACCTGCGGCGCTTCCCATCCTCACCAAGGGGGGACTCAACGCCGTCACCCGCGCGCTGGCCATCGAACTGGCCGCACAAGGCATCCGCGTCAACGCCATCGGCGCGGGAATCATCGACACGCCCATGCACGACCCGGCCAACCATGACTTCCTGAAAACGCTGCACCCGATTCAGCGTCTGGGAGAGGTCTCGGAAATCTCCCGGGCGGTCCTTTACCTCAGCGAGGCTTCTTTCGTCACCGGAGAAGTCCTTCACGTCGACGGAGGCGCTCATGCAGGCCGTTGGTAAGACTCCACACCGGAACTGGCTTAGACGCTTGAGGCAACTCGGTTTCAAGTTGCCCCCGCCGCCCTCTCCCTTGGGCAGCTATAGTGGCGCCGTGCAGGCGGGAGAACTGCTCTTCCTGAGCGGAATGCTCCCCCTTATCGAGGGCAAACCCGCGATCACCGGAAAGGTCGGCCAGGATGTGACAACCGAGCAGGGGCGTGGGGCGGCGTTGATCGCTGCCCTCAACGCTCTGGCCACTGCCAACCATCACCTGGGAGAGCCCACTCTCCTCAGGTCGGTGGTGCGTGTGGGAGTCACCGTGGCCTCTGCGCCGGACTTCACCCAGCACCCGGCTGTCGCCGATGGGGCTTCCAGGCTCTTTGCCGATATTTTCGGCAGCGAGCCGGGGCATACCCGCCTGGCGGTCGGCGTTGAAAACCTGCCCTTGGGGGCGCCCGTGCTGCTGGAAGTCATTTTTGGCATCGGCGAAGGAGAAGCCGGCTACTGATGGAGAAAGCGTTGATGAGCAAATGGACTGAGACGGCCTTGACCAAGAGGCTGGGCATCCCCTATCCGATCATACAGGGACCCATGGGCGGCGGATTCTCCACTCCATTGCTGGTCTCGAGCGTATCCAATGCAGGCGGTCTGGGATCGTTGGGGGTCTTTCATCTCTCCCCCGAGGACATCCTCAGGGCCGCTGACGAAATCCGCCAAAGCACCTCCCGGCCCTTCGGACTCAACCTGTGGGTCTCCAACCACGACGAGGCCGCCAAGGACTATCCCCTTCACCGTCTGGAGGAGGGGATGGATTGGATGGAGCCCTACTACCGCGAACTGGGCCTGCAGAGGCCGGCCCAGCCGCCCTCCCTCACCTATCAGGACTTCGAAGCACAGGCGGCGGCCGTCATCGAGGCCCGTCCGGCCGTCTTCAGCTTCGTCTTCGGGATTCCCTCCGAGAGCATTCTGGAGCGGTGCCGGCGCCAGGGTATCCTGACGGTTGGGGCCGCCACCACGCTGGATGAGGCCGAGGCGCTGCAAGAAGCCGGGGTCGACATGATCGTGGCCTCGGGCCTGGAGGCGGGCGGTCACCGACCCTCCTTCATGGCCGAGGCCGAGGACTCGCTGGTCGGCACCTTGCCGCTGCTGCGCCAGATCGTCTCCAAAGTCGGCCTGCCGGTCATCGCAGCCGGCGGAATCGCCGACGGGGCGGGCGCAGCGGCGGCACTGACTGGTGGAGCCGCCGCCGTTCAACTGGGTACGGCCTTCCTGGCCTGTGAGGAATCGGGCGCCCCTCCCCTGCACCGGCGCATGCTCTTCAGTCCTGAGGCGCGGCACACGCTTCTAACGCGCGTCTTCAGCGGCCGGCTGGCCCGCAGCATCCGCAACCGCTTGTATGAGGAGTGGACCGAGACCTCTGCCCCCATTGCCCCCTATCCGCTGCAGGGCCGGCTGGCCGGCACCCTGCGCCAGGCCGCCATCGAGCAGGGCCGCAGCGACCTCATCTCCCTCTGGTCCGGCCAAGCCGCCCCCCTCCTCCGCCACCGGCAAGCCGCCGAACTGATGGGCTCTCTGGTCGCAGAGGTCGAAAGCGCCCTGGCGGGCAAAAGGTCGAGTCAATAGCGAACGCGTGACAGAACCAAACTTCTCCACGGGGGATCTCCTTTGGAATCCGGAGATCCTATAGCCTATGCCAAAAGCATGTCATTCAATGGCTTCACCAGCGTGCCTGCCGTTACTCGTCGAACGAATTGGGGAAGCCCGCGTTGCGGGTGGAGGAGATCATTTCGTCGACCTTCTCTTTGAGAGAGGACTTGTAGGCATCCAACTTGGCGGCCAAAGAGTCGTCGCCGGTGGAGAGGATCTGCAGGGCCAGCAGGGCAGCGTTCTTGGAAGCGTCGAGGGCCACGGTGGCCACCGGGACGCCGGAAGGCATCTGCAAGATGCTGAGGACTGAGTCCCATCCATCGATGGAGTTGGAAGACTTGACGGGGACGCCGATGACGGGGAGGGTGGTGACGGCGGCCAGCATTCCAGGAAGGTGGGCTGCGCCTCCCGCCCCCGCGATGAGGGCCTTGAGCCCGCGCTCGCGAGCCGTGCCTCCGTATTGCATGAGGCGTTCGGGAGTGCGGTGGGCCGAGACGATGGTCAACTCGTACGGCACATCGAATTCCGCCAGGGTCTCGGCCGCCGCCTTCATGACCCGCAGGTCGGACTGGCTGCCCATAACGATTCCCACCGAAGGCGAATTGCTGCTGGATTGGCTCACGATATCTATCCTCCTGCCACGACCTTCAGAGTTCGCTTGACGTAGCGGGCTTTTTCCTTGGCGCGGGAGAGTTGAGGGTCGACGATGGTGATGTGGCCCATTTTGCGGTAGGGGCGGGTGTAGAACTTGCCGTAAAGGTGCAGGTGCAAGCCCTCGACCTGCAGCACCTCCTGCATGCCCCGGTAGCGCGTCTCGCCGTCGTATCCGGGGGCGCCCAGCAGGTTGACCATGACGGCCGGTGCCAGGGCGTGAGTGCTGCCCAGCGGGAGGTCGAAGATGGCGCGAAGGTGCTGTTCGAACTGCGAAGTGAGGTTGGCTTCGATGGTGTGGTGTCCGCTGTTGTGCTTGCGGGGAGCCAGTTCGTTGACCAGCACCCTGCCCTGGCGGTCGAGAAACATCTCCACCGCCAGAAGTCCCTCGATCCCGAGCTTCTCGGCCACGGTGCAGGCGATGCGGGAGGCCTCGCGGGCCGTCTCGTCATCGAGTTCGGCCGGCGAGAAGAGGAACTCGACCAAATGCTCCTCGGGATGGAATTCAAGCTCCACCACCGGAAAAGCACGCACATCTCCCGAGGGGTTGCGGGCCACGATGACTGAAATCTCTTTTTGGAAGTCGACCTCCCGTTCCAGCACCGAGGGAGCCTGGAAAGCTTGGACGAAGTCTCCGGCGTTGCTGAGACGCTGCACGCCGCGCCCGTCGTAACCGGCCCGGCGCAGCTTGAGAAATGCGGGAAGCAGCCCGGCGTGACGGGACAAGTCGTGGCGTCCCTCCACCAACTCGAACTCCGAGGTGGGAATGCCGTGCTCCTCAAAAAACTGCTTTTGCAGGCCCTTGTCCTGAATCAGGCGCAAGACCGACGACTGCGGACGCACCAGCCGTCCTTCTTTCTCCAGCGCCTCCAGCGCGTCGCAGTTGACGTTCTCGATCTCGATGGTGAGCAGGTCGGCCTGGCGTCCGAACTCGACGACCTGGTCGAAGTCGGTCAGGTCGCCGGCCTGGAACTCGTTGGCGAAGCGGCTGCAAGGAGCCTTGGGGTCGGGGTCCATGACGGTGCAGGCGATATTGAAGTCCATGGCCGACCGGATGAGCATCTTGCCCAGTTGTCCCCCGCCCAGAATCCCCAACTTGAAACCCCGGTAGAAGTCTTTCATTTTGCAGGGCCGATTATAGGTGGAGCAGCCCGCCGGGCAAAGGTCACCGGCCTGATCGCCGGACTGGAGCCTCGACGAGACGTATACTCAGGGCATGAGCCGGGCGCCGCGCGATGTCGATTTTTCTCGCTTTCCGCTGGAGGACGCAGTGCGGCTGTTGGGCGGGGTGGCGATGCAGGTGATGCGGCAGGTGCTGGCGGGGGGAGCGGAGGCGGATCGAGAGGGAGGCAAGGAGGCAGAGGAGGACGTCCTGCGGCCGCGGCTGTCGGAGATTCAAGTTCGGCTGCTGGAGAAGAGCCTGGGACAGGCAGGCACGGGAGAGAAGGAGAAGAAGAGCAAGGGCGGCTGGTGGACACGGTTGAGGGGCCTGCTCAGGCTGAAGCGAAACAGCGCCAGCCGCGAAACTCAGCAATCGAAGCCCTCGCCCGCCCCGGAGGTGCAGGCGGCACCCTACCTGACGACCTTGCGCTGGGCCCTTGGGCACGAGGCCGGCGAAGAGGAATGGCGGCGACAGATCCTGGGCAAGATGTGGGACGAGTTGGGGGGGCGTCCCGGAGGCGCCATGCCCGATCTGCTGTGGGAACTGGCAGGCCAAGCGGCCTTTCGGGATCCGCACTTTCAAAGGCTGGCGGCGGAAGCGTCCCTGCGCCATCTCAAGCACAATCGGCTGCTGACCGGCGAATTGACGCCTCTCCAGTTTCATCCCAACGCCTTCTGGTTTCTGCTGGCCGTAGCCGAGTTGCCCGCTCCCCGGCTGCAACACCTGGCCCGGCGCAAGCTGCTGGAAGACCAGTGGACGGGAGAGTGGGAAGCCTGGCTGATGGGACTGGTGAGTCAACGCTTTCCTCAATCGCTGGACAAGCTCAGTCTT
>DATIPQ010000033.1 GCA_035471785.1 Acidobacteriota bacterium | reverse complement strand
CCCATCGGAAGCGGTGATGGTGATGCTGACCTCGTAGGTGCAGGTGGACCGCTGTAAACCGTTGTTGAAGGTAAGCGGCCCCAGCGACCAGCCGGTTCCATGTTGCTGCAGCCCGGCGCTCCAGCCGTCGGGCTGCCCCGTGGCATCGATTTCGTAAGTCTGCTCCTGCGTCCTGTTGGACGGCGTGCCCCAGCCCACGATTGGATTGAAGATGGACCCTTCGGTGCACTCGAAGGTGATCTCCACCTCCTTCAGCATCATGGTCGAAGGATCGGTCTGGGAGGTTTCGAAGAAGCTGAAGTACAGTTGGTGCCTGGCGTCAATGGTGTCCGAAGCGCCGGGTCTTTGCTCCCAGCTTCCGTTGTCATCGGTAGAGAATCCGTAGGTCAAAGTGTCGACACTGTTGTTAGCCCAGTCGAATCCGCAGTCCATAGCGTCTGCCATTATCGGTCTCCTAATCTGTGGGGCTGAATCGGGCCCCGTTTTCTGTCAGCGAGCTGGATGGGATCGCCCTCACCCAAGCACCGCTGAAGCATTTTTGATGGCTCCAGCATGCGCCAGGCGCCGAGCGGTGTCCTGACGAAAGGGAAACCGAAGGGCAACGGTTTCCAAACGGAACTCAAAAAAAGCAAGGCAAGTTGTTTAAGTCAAATCTTTGCCCGAGGCGGGGGTCCAGTGTTACTCTCCTCGGCAGTAAAGCTCGAAGAAGATGACCAAAGGAACGGAGACTTGCAACAGGAGATACGGGTAGGGGAGTGGACTGTCCGGCCTGAACTCAACCTGCTGGAGCGGGACGGCAGGCGCATGTCGGTGGAGCCTCGGGCGATTCAGTTGTTGCTGCATCTCATCCGTCACGCGGGAGAAGTGTGCAGCCGCGACGAGCTTCTGGAGGAGGTCTGGGGAGGCGCTTTCGTCTCCGACGAGGCTCTCAGCAACGCCGTGGCCAAGCTGCGCAAGGCGCTGGGCGACGATCCGCGCGATCCCGCCTATATCCAGACCATTCCCAAGAGGGGCTACCGGCTGCTGGCCGAAGTGGAGTGGGAGCAGGAGCTGCAAGGCGAGGGAGAGGAAAGCCCGCAAGAAGAGCGCTTCGAGATCATGGACAAGATCGGAGAGGGGCGCATGGGCGAGGTCTTCCTGGCCCGCGACCGGGTCCTGCGCCGACGGGTGGCGCTCAAGCTGCTGACTCACTCCCGGGAAAGTTCTAAGGCCGTCCGCCGCATGTTGCGCGAGGCTCGGGTGGCGGCTTCGCTGCAGCATCCCGGCATCTGCTCCATTTTCGATTGCGGAGAGTTGCAGGGGCGTCCTTATATCGCCATGGAATACCTGGAAGGCCGCACTCTGCAGCAACGCCTGCAATCCGAGCACCGCCTTCCTCCCGAGGAGGTGCTGCAGTTGGCCGACCATCTGTGTGAGGCCCTGGATGCGGCGCACCAAAGGGGCATCCTGCACCGCGGCCTCAGTCCTTCCAACCTCATGATCACCCCCGAGGGCTCGGTCAAGATCATGGACTTCGGTCAAGCCCGGCGGCTGCCCCACTCGCAAGCGCCTGACCAGGACTGGTCGACGACCCTCTCCGAGGTCAGCGATCAGGCCGGCGAGTACGCCTACCGTTCGCCCGAGCAGATCACCTCACGTGAGGATCTCGACGTCCGCTCCGACGTTTTCTCGCTGGGGTTGATCCTCTATGAGTGCCTCTGCGGACGCCATGCCTTCCAGGGAGAGACTGCGGTGGAGACGGCCGTTTCCATCCTCTCCGACCCGCCGCCGCGCGAGGCCGACTTCCCGTCCCGAGTCCCGTCCCGTCTGCGCAAGCTGGTGCTGCAGATGCTCTCGCGCCAGCCTGACCAGCGGCCTCCCTCGATGAGAGCTCTGGGCCGCCGTCTCTCCGAGATCCAGTCCCCGGCCCCGCGTCATGGCCGGCTCGTCTGGGCGATCGGCCTGATGATTGCTGCAGCGGTCCTGCTTTACTTCGCGGTTCTGGCCCCTTAGAGGGGGATCTGGCCGTCGGTAGACACCGCTGCGCGCCTAGTCTCGTCCGCCGATGATCAAGGTGGGATCCACCGCCCACTGGCGGGTTTCGCCCTTGTCCTCAACGGAGATGGCGATGCGGACCTCGTAGGTGCAAGTGGTTAGCTGCAATTCAGGATTGAAGGAAAAGGGTCCCAGCGACCAAGCGGTCCCGTGCTGCTGCAACCCGGCACTCCAGCCGTCCTCCTGGCCCGTCGCGTCGACCTCGAAGGTCTCGTTCTGAAACTGATTCCTGGCCGGCCCCCAGCCCACCATCGGATCGAAGACGGATCCCTCCTTGCACTGAAATGAAATGGTCACTTTCTTCAACGTCATGGAGGAAGGATCAGTTTCCGAGGTTTCGAAGAAGCTGAAATACATCTTGTGGGAGGCGTCAATGGTGTCCGAACCGCCAGGCCTTTGCTTCCAGGTTCCGCTGTCGTTGGTGGAGAAGCCATAGGTCAACGTCTTGATGTCCGGTTTGGTCCAATCGAATCCGCAGTCCATTGCATCCGCCATGATAGGTCTCCTTTCGATGGGACTGAGTGCAGCCCTTTTTTCTTGTGCAATTCGATGCGTCAACAGCCTGCGATGACAGCCTACAGCCTGTCCTGACGGAAGGAAAACGAAAGGCCAACGGTTTCCTAACGCGCCCGCTGCAATCGCTTAGGAGGCTTTAACGCCCTCGGCCCAGCAGATGCCGTACCACAAGGCCGCGTCAGGCCTTTGCTTCCAGGTGTGCAGCCCTTCGATGGCGGCCTGGAAGACGGATGGGTCGAGCAGCGATTCCTCGAGGATGGTGTCCTGAGCTCCCCGCAGGACGCCGATCAGGTTTTCAGCGACCAGCGCAAAGACGCTCTGGTGGGCGCAGCCGCCGAAGAACACGATGGAATTGCGGATACGTTTCAGTCCCGCCTCGTGCAGCAGGGCCACCAAACGGCGTCCGATGAAGGGATCGTTGCCCAGCCGGTCGTAGGAACGCAGGTAGGCTTGCCAGAGCGCGGGGAAGCCGGCGGGTTCAGGCGTGGGGTTGAAGGTGGAGTGGTCGTCGTCGGAGAGGATGATGCGTCCGCCGGGACGGACGGCCCGCAGCATTTGTCGGATCACATCGCCGGGATTGGGCACATGCTCAAGCAGAAAGCGGGCGTGGACGACGTCGAACGATTCGACTTCATCCGGGAGGAGGGGAAGTTTGAGTGCGTCGCCCCGGCGGAACTTGAGCGGAACGGGATCTTGGGCGGCTTCCCCGCTGTTCAAGAGCCGTCTGGCCGTCGCCATCTGCTGTGGGTCGCGTTCGATGCCCAGCACCATGCCATCGGGAGCCACCGTGCGCGCCATGATCTGGGCGAATTGCCCCAGTCCGCTGCCCACGTCGAGCACCCGCTGCCCGGGCTTCAGGCCCATCTGGCGCAGATAGCCCTCGTTGAGGATCTCGTTGAGAATGGAAAGCCGCTCCTGCTCTTCCGGCCGGGAGCCATGAATATACTGTCCCGTCGTTTCCACCGTACTCTTGGCGCTCATCAGATCTCCCCGAATGGCTGCTCGATACCAGAGATGGACGCAGGGGGTGCCGCTGGAGTTCAGTTTTTCAGGGCCTCCGCAGGGGCTCACACGGGTCGGGCTTCGACGACGCTGACAACGGACCGGGTGGGGACGATGTCGGTCAGTTGGAAGCCGCTTTGGCGCAGCAGGCGGGCGTAGTGGGCCTCGTCGCGCTCCAGGCCTCCGGGGACCATCAACATGACCATGTCGAAGAGCCGGGCCGGGTCGGGACCGTTTCCGTCCGAGACGACGGCTTCCACGATGAGCAGGCGTCCATCGGCGGGGATGGCCCGGCGGCAGTTGCGCAGGATCTGGGCGGCCTGTTCGTCGTACCAGTCGTGGATGATGTGGCGCATGATGTAGGCGTCCGCCCCTGAGGGAATTTCCTCGAAGAAGTTGCCCCCCACGAAGCGGCAGCGCTCGCCCACTCCGTTGGCCAGCATGGCCGGCTTGGCCCGCTCGATGACGTGAGGCTGGTCGAAGAGAATGCCGTCCAGGCTCGAGTGCCGCCTGAGCGCGCTGGTCAGGGCCGAACCGTTGCCTCCGCCGATGTCGGCCAGGGTGCCGATGGACTGGAAGTCGTAGGCGTCCAGCACGGCGTCGGTTTCGCCTCCGTGGATGCAGGTCATGGCGGCGTCGAAGACGGCCGCTTCTTCGGGGTTTTCGGCCAGGTGATCGAAGATGGGCTTGCCGTGGGCCTTGACGAACCCGCTTTCCTGCGTCTTGACGCTGTGCAGCAGGTGGGACATGGCCTGTGAGCAGTTTCCAAACATGCGCGCGGCCGCCCGTTGCGAGTCCTCGACGTCGCTGCGCAGCAACTCGGCCTTGGGCGTCAGCTCGAAGCGTCCGTCCGCTCCCTCGCAGAAAACCCCGTGGGAGGCCAAAAACCGCAGCAGCCGATAAAGAGCCTGCTCATGCGCCCCCGCAGCCTCGGCCATCTCGCGCGCGGTACTGCGTCCAGACGCCACCAGGTCCGCCAACCCCAGCTCAGCCGCCACGAAAACCGCCTGAGCCACCACCTGCCCCATCATCATCCCAAACAACTCATCCTTGGCCATCAAACCCCTCCTCGTGGGAACGGACTATACCCCTGTCCCCGAAATGTGTCTAGCAATTTATGCAGCGCTCTATAGAACTCGTCAAATTATTTCATTTAACGAATGTACTTGACACTCATCCGCTTTAGGGCTAGGCTTACCGAACTTAGAAACGGGAGGCGCGGTAACTGTACAGGCTATGCGATTCTGGTGGAGCTTGACCAGACGTCTCTTGCGAAGGCCCGCCGTTACCCTGGCGGTGATCTTACTGCTGGCGGCGGGAGCGGGCACAAATGTCGCTCTCTTCGCGATTCTGGAGGCAGTAATCCTGCGGCCCCTTCCCTTTCCGGCCGCCCACCAATTGGTCCACGTGGGGGCCATTGCCCGTGGTGAGGGCTTCGAGTTCGCCGAGGACTATTTCTCTCCTGGCGACTTCCAGGCTTGGGGGCGGCTCGACAGCTTTCAGGAGCTCACCCCCATCAAGGACGCGTCCAAAGAAAACGTCGTCTACATGACTGGCACCGACCAGCCCATGCGGCTGCGGTCATCCCTGGTCTTGCCGGACTTCTTTCCTCTTCTCGGCAGCCAGCCTGTAACGGGCAGGACGTTTTCGCCCGCCCAGGCCATGACCGAAGTCGTCGTCAGCCACGATATTTGGTCGAGGGCCTTCAGCCGCAGCAGCCAGGCGGTCGGTCAGACGGTTCGACTCAATGGCCGTCCCTACACGGTGGCGGGCGTTATGCCTGCAGACTTCCTCTTTGAAAGCCGCCGCGATATTCAGCCCCAGGGCACGGATGTTTGGCTGCTCCAGAGCCCTTCCGCGCTAATCGCAACTGACCGTTCCTACCGTCTGATCGGTCGGCTCAAAGACGGAGTCGACATCGAGCAGGCCCGTCAGGAGCTTGATCAAGTTCTCTCCAGGATATCTTCGCCCGGGATGTCCCGCTCGGCCTCGCTGATCTCCTTGCACGAACTCGCCACAGCCCACACGCGTGCCTATCTGTGGCCGCTTATCGCGGCGGGAGGCTTCGTGTTCCTGATCGCGGCAGTAAATGCCGTGCTTCTTCTCATGATCCGCTCCCTCGAGCGAGAGCGCGAGTGGGCCATCCGGACGGCTCTGGGCGCCGGACGAGGCCGAGTCCTGCGTGAGTCCCTTGGGGAATCGGCCTTGCTCACCCTGGCGGCGGCGTTGCTTTCGATCCCAGTCTCCTGGGCGGTGTTGGGGATCCTCAAGTCGGTGCTTCCGCCTTTCTCGTCCCGTATCGAGTGGGCTGCAGTCGGCCCTGGGGCCCTACTGTTGGGGACGCTCACCGTAGGACTGGCAGTGGCACCCGGCAGTCTGGTACTGGCATTCAAGTCCTGGCGCCGTGACATGAATTCGGCGCTGAGGCAGGGTATCAGCGGTGGACGTAAGTCTCCACGCCGCCTCAATCACTTGGTGGTGGCTGAAGTCGCCATCGCCGCCGTCTTGCTGGTAGGGGCTGGACTCCTCTTGCGCAGCTTCATCCGGTTGAGCCAATCCGACCCTGGTTTCGAATCTCGCCAAGTGCTGGTAGCCGATATCTATCTCCCCTTGGGTAAGTACTTCAGAGAGGGAGGCGCTGCGGCCGCCGAGTTCTACCAGGCTCTGGTCCGTAGGACCGAAGAACTTAACGGAGTCATAGTGGCTGGAGTCACCTCGTCGGTGCCTCTTCGGCACCGGGATTATCTCCGCAAGCGCTGGCGCTTTAGGCGAGTCGACAACGGCTTCTTCGAGGTCCTCGACATCAAGCTGGTGCGAGGACGCCTGTTCTCGCCGGAGGACGGACCTGATGCCCAGAAAGTAGCGCTTGTCAACCAGCAGCTAGCCCGCACCGAGTTTCAGGGATCCGATCCGATCGGAAGGATCTTCGACGACGACTACATCGTTATAGGTATCGTCGAGGACGTCCGCCACGAGAGGCTCGACCTGGAGCCGGAGGCGGCGGCCTACTTTCACCACCGGCAGTTGCCGGACGAGCGCATGTCCTTGCTGGTTCGCACGCGTGGAGACCCGATGACGTACCTGTCGGCGGTCCACCAGGTCGTGCGCAGCCTGGATGCCGACCAGCCCGTCGCCAATCCCGCGCGTTTGAGCGACCTGCTGGAGGAGTCCGAGGCCTACGGAGCCCGCCGTTTCTTTGCCGGCATTCTAGGACTGTTCTCAGCCTTGGCATTGCTGCTGGCTGCGGCAGGACTCTACACTACGCTGGCCGTGCAGGCCGCGGCCCGTAGGCGGGAGATGGGGGTGCGCCTCGCTCTTGGCGCCACCCGCACCCAGATCCTCCGCCTGCTTTTAAGGGAAGCAGCCGTTCTAACAGGAATAGGTACGGTCATTGGACTCGTGCTCTCGTGGCTCCTGGCCCAACCGTTCGTCGCCTGGCTTTATCGAGTGCCGGCCCAAGATCCGCTGACCATGGCCGCGGTCACTCTTCTCTTGCTAACTGTCGGACTAACCGTGAGCTTCTTGCCAGCTTTCCGCAGCAGCCGGATCAGCCCTGCGAAGGTTCTCCGATGCTGCTAGAAAGCCTCACCTCCGAGGTCCCTTTCTATGCGCCGCAGACCGGCTCCGGTCATGAAATTTCCGCCCACCTCTTCCGCATCACATTCGGTCGCGAAAAAGCCGGATTCAAGGAACAGCTTTGCTTCTATCAGCGAACCGAGATAGCGCGCTTAAGCGGTGCAGTCCTCACTTTGAAAGCGGCCACCCGCCTCCCCGAAGGCGCCTCCTTGCCCGCCTTTTCGGCCCGCACGGTCGACGGCAAGCCGGCCGTAATCGAGTTCGGAGCCGATCAGCCGGTTAGGGTCTTCTACTATTTCTCTCGCCAATGCCCCTGGTGCATCCGCAACGTCGAGAACATCCAAACACTCGCCCGCTCGGTCGGCGGTAACTACCGCTTTCTGGGCCTCTCTACCCAGCAGGACCCTGAAGCCGCCCCGCGACACGAACTCGACTTCCCCGTCCTGGTCGACATGCCGGAGTTCGTGATGGAAAGCTACAAACTAGGCGGCACCCCGCGAACCATCGTGGTATCCGGCGACGGGGAGGTTATTAAGGCCTGGTCCGGAGCCTACGCCGCCGGCCTCAAAGCCGAGATCGAAGCCTACTTCGGGGTCGAACTCCCAGGCCTGTCCCCGCCGTCCCTCTAACCCCACCTTGCGAAGTGTGTCCCAGAAGTCTGGATCTCCGTACCCATCGCCTTCATCGGAACGAAGTGTTCGGGGAAATGACCAAGGCTTGACAAAGTTTGTACGCTTCCTCCAGAATCGAGGCATGCATGTTTCCCTGACTCCCGAGTTGGAGAAAGCTGTCCGCGACAAGGTCAAGTCGGGAATGTACAACAATGCCAGTGAGGTTGTGCGTGAGGCTTTGAGGCATCTGATCCAGTCTGAAGAACTGAACCGCTACAAGCTGGAAAGGCTTCGCGAGGCCGTAGCGGTCGGGGCGGACCAGATCGAGAGGGGAGAGTTCGCCGAAGAATCTTTTGACGAGATCATAGCCCAGGCCAAGCGGATGAAGGATGTCTAGGTACCGCCTGGCATCCGCGGCCAAGGCGGATTTGCAATCCATCTGGCACTACACCGAAACGACTTGGGGCGGGCGGCAAGCGGAGGCCTACGTCGCTGACCTGAAAAAGTCCTTCGAGATGCTGGCCTCGACACCCGCACTGGGACGCTCACGCGACGAAGTGCGCCCGGGATTTCGCAGCTTCCCAATCCGAGAGCATCTCATCTTCTACCGGCCCGAGGAGTCGGGCATCGCAGTCGCCCGCATTCTTCACCAGAGAATGGACGTGGACACTCACCTCCCAGGCTCCGACGAGTAGGGCCTTTGATTCGGTTCGGTATGGTGCCTATATGAGGACGACGCTGACGATTGACGATCATTTGGCCCAAACGCTGAGCAGACAATTGATGTCTTGATGCCTTGGGAGACTATGCTATGATGCGAACATGAGGACGACGTTGACCATCGAAGATCAGTTGGCGCAGGCTCTGCGCAGAATCGCCTATGAATCAGGGCGGTCTTTCAAGGATGTCGTGAACGAGACCATCAGGGCCGGCTTGGGCGCTCGCGGGGATCTGCCCCAACCCAAGCCATACAAGCTTAAGCCGTCCTCGTTGGGCGGAGTGCGGCCGGGAATTGACCTCGACCACGCTTTGCGGCTCGCCGGCGAACTGGAAGACGAAGAAATCGCCGCCAAACTTCGGATGCGAAAGTGAAACTTCTGGACGCCAATCTCCTCATTTACGCCGTCGATTCAGACTCGCCTCACCACCAAGCTGCCAAGCAATGGCTTGAAAGCGCCCTCTCTGGAACCGAGCCGATCGGTCTGCCCTGGGTGGTGATCCTGGCCTTCTTGCGAATCACGACTCATCCGCGGGTCATGCGCCGCCCCCTCCAAGCGGAAGAGGCTTTGGAGTACGTCGACTCTTGGCTGAAACAGCCCTTCGTGGAGGCAGTCGCACCCGGACCCGGTCACTGGCAAGTCCTCCGTAACCTGATCAGGACAACGGGGACGTCGGGCAATCTGACCTCCGACGCTCATATCGCGGCTTTGGCTCTCGAACACGGACACGAGGTCAGTTCCGCGGACAACGACTTTAAGCGATTCCCCGGCATCCTCCACGTCAACCCCCTGCAACCTGTTCAGCCGTAGCGCCGTGGCGAATTGATGAATGAGAATGAGAATTAATGGGAGTTCTCTTGCAAGGCTGGATCGAGTTCAGCGATAATATGCGGGTATTCGTCTTGGCGTCCGGTTAGAGGACGCATGAACGAGACGAGGAGGAAGTTCGCTTCGCATGCCTTGGCGGTTGTCCTGACCGCCCCATCGACGCTCTTAGCACCCCCATGAAACTAAAAGCCATTGTCGTGTCCGCGGGAGTGTGGGCATGGCTGGCGCCGCTGGCGGCCCAAGCGGTCCGGACAGTGCCTCTCGACAGCGCCGCCATGGCCTATTCCCCAAGCCGCAACCAGCTTTACGTAGCGGTAGCCGAGAGAGCGGCGCAATATCCCCGCAGCGTTACTGCCGTCAACCCCCTCTCTGGAGCCATCGGAGCTTCATTGCCCTTGGAAGCCGAGGCATGGACGCTGGCCGTCACGACAGACGAACGCTACCTTTATGCTGGCATGGTGGGAGGCCTGATCACCCGCATCGACCTGCGGACGTTTACCCGCGACTTGACCATCTCAACCGCACCTACCGGGCTGCAGGACCGGATCATCGTCGAGATCCATCCCTTCCCCGACCGCCCCACCTCCTTCGTGGCCAGCGTCGTGGGATGGGACGGCCTCGACCCCGGAGCAGCCGTCTTGGCCGTATAGCATCCCCTACTACGCTTCGTGCGGTCAACTGGCACACCACCTCACCAGGCAACCCAATACCTGTTATTGATGCTTTGATGCCTCCAGAGCCTATGCTATGATGCCACCATGAGGACGACAGTGACCATCGAAGATCAGTCGAGGAAGTGAACCGCGCTACAAGCTTGACCGGCTCCGCCAACCCGTGGCGATCGGGGCCGAACAGATCGAAAGAGGCGAGTTCGCCGAGGAATCCTTTGACGAAATCATAGTCCAGGCCCCGGGGGCGACCTAGGCGGGCCAAACTGCTTCAGCCGATTCACCCTGGGGGTCATTACGCTTTTCGCGCTCGAACGGTGGGGGCTTATTCATCGGCTTGGACGTTCGGTCACTTGGAACAATCCCCTGTCCATGCGCCAGATCATCCACGACCTCAATGAATACCTGCGGGGTTGGGCGCCGTTCTGTTGGGAGGGGGTAGGCGCCAGCCTACCTCCTACCAGATTGATTGATCTGCAAGGTCGACGCAAACTCGACAGTTGATCTAATTAGCTGACGATCATGGCGCGTAGACGCGGAGGGAGCTGGCGCGGTCGCTCCAGTTGTCGGAGCGGGCGTTGCGGAGGTTTTCTATTTGGTCGCGTCCCACGATGTCGAGGCGGTTGCCCCGGAAGTTGGCGTGTTCGTAGAGGACGACGCGCCAGCCTCGGGGGACGCAGATGCTGCTGATCTCGTCGCCGTAGCCCTGGCGGTGGAGGTCGGCGATGGAGTCGCGCAAAGGGATGGCGCGGCCGCGGAAGCCGTCATCCAAGTAGGCCACTGGGTAGGCCGAGCAGAGGTCGTTGCGGTCAGGGTAGCGGTTGTCGGGGTCGTAGCGGCCGGTCTCCTGCGGGGGATAGCGCCCTTCGTATTCGCGGTCGCGGTCAGGGTAGCGGTTGGGGGGATAGCCTCCGGGACGGTTGCCGGGGCGGCGGCGGTCGTCGCGGTAGACGCGGGCCGAGCTGATGCGGTCGCCCCAGTCGCGTCCGTCGGGACGGTCGCGCTTGAGGTCGGCGATGTAGTTCTCGCCGTAGATCACCAGGCGGTCGCCGCGGAAATGCTTGTCTTCGTAAAGCTCCACCGTCCAGCCGCGGGGGACGCACACCGATGAGGCGTCGTCGCCAATGCCCAGGTTGTGGAGGTCGTTGTAGTCGCGGTCGAGACGCACCGAGCGGTCACGGAAGGAGTCGTCCTCGAAAAGCATGGGGTAGTTGTTGCACTCGCGGGGGATGGAAGCGTCGAAGCGGCGCAGGCGCTCAACGTCGATGGAACTGATGCGGTCTCCCCAGTCGCCTCCGCCGGGACGCTGGCGCTTGAGGTCGCTGATGCGTTCGGGTCCCACGATCTCCAGACGGTCGCCGCCGAAACGGTCGTCCTCGAAGATAATCACGCGCCATCCCGAGGGGACGCACAGCGAGGAGGCCTCGTCGCCGAAGTCGACGTCGTGCAGGTCTGAAATGGAGCGCTCCACCGGCAGGGCGTTGCCGCGGAAGCCGTCGTCCTCGAAGAGGACAGGGTAGCGATTGCAGTCGCGGTCATAGCCGTATTGGGCTTGGGCCGGGATGGTCAGGGCTATCAGTATTAGTGCTAAGAAGGTCAGGCGGGGGAAATTTATCCGTGTCATGGTTTCGGTCTCCATGGTGCATGGGCTCTGTTCTCGGCTTCCTTGTGGGTAAGGATGCAAGTGGCTGGGGAGAGTATCAAGAAAACTGGGGGTGGCGGCAAGTGGCGTGGGTTTTTTGGGTTGGGGAGGTGTTATGGGGGGTGGGTGATTCACTAGGGATCGGCAGGCTTGATGGGGCACTTCCAGGATCGCCGCAAGGATGCGCCGGCTGCGCAACTACCAACTTCCAAGCACCAACCTCCAAAGGGTGGACTTTCCATAAGAAGTTGAGGCTGTGGTTGACTTGGTGGAGTGGTTAAGTCTACAATGTCGGCATTATGGGTGAGAAGGAGTTTCTGGGAGAGTTTGAGCAGATGGTTTTGTTGTCGGTGCTGCAGTTGGGGGAGGAGGAGGCCTATGGGGTGGCCGTCAGGGAGGAGATCGAGAGGCGGACGGGGAGAGCCGTGTCCCGCGGCAGCGTGTATGTGACGTTGGACCGGTTGGAAAAGAAAGGGATGTTGCAGTCGCAGTTCGCCGATCCGACGCCCGAGCGCGGGGGGAAAGCCAAGAAGATGTTTGTGGCCAGTGAGAAAGGGAAAGAGGCATTGAGAGCATCCGCCGAGGCGTTGGCCAGGATGTGGGAAGGGTTGGAGTTGGTGAGGGGGGAGAAGTGAGGGTTGCCTGGGGCGTTATTCCACCCCTTCAGGGTTCGTTTCCCTGTTATTCCATACCCAGGGTTGCGCCCTTGCGGCGCTTCGCTTGCCGCGGGCTTCACCCTGGGCTGGCGAATTGCTCCCCTTC